>CAZFET010000032.1:0-13560 GCA_964517545.1 uncultured Burkholderiaceae bacterium | reverse complement strand
GAGACTCGGCTTCTATCCGCGCCACATCACGCGCGTCGAGGCCATGGCACACGCAGCTCGCCTGCGTTCCTGACTGCACGCAGCGCGGCTGCGTTCCTGACTACACGCAGCTCGCCTGCGTTCCTGACCGCGCGCGGCGCGGCCGGGCCGGCGACCGCGCCGATTCAGCTCTTCTCCGCCAGCGCCTTCAGGTTCGCCAGCCCGGCGTCGAAGTCCTTGCCGACCATGCGGTCCATCACCAGGGTGAACCAGCGCGCGACGGGGTTGCTGCCCATGTCGCCGTTCATGGTCCAGCTCACGCGCGTGGCGCTGCCTTCGGGCGTGAAGACGAGTTCGCCCCTGGAGGTGGAGTCGAAGTCTGGGAAGTAGAGGTCGAAGGCGACGCGCCGGCCGGGTTCGGCGGCGGTCATGGTCATCTTGCCGTCGCCTTCGGACTTGCTCTTCCACTCCCACGCCGCGCCCACGCCGCTGGGCGGGCCGCTGTAGGTGATCTGCATGCCGGGGTCGCGCCGGTTCCACACCGACCACTGCGCCCACGCGCGCGGGTCGGCGACCAGCGCGTACACCTTGTCGGCCGGCGCGTTCACCACCGTCGAGCGCGTCACGGTGAACTTGGGCGACAGCAGCCAGCCGCCGCCCACGACCAGCACCACCAGCGCGATCAGCAGCAGCAAGATGCCCTTGAGCACTCTCATCGTGGTCTCCTCCGTGTCCCGTCGTCGGGTGGCGCGAGTCTCGCGCGACGGCGACTGCACGGCAAGCCGCCGCGCCGGGCGCCCGCCGGGCCGGTGGCATCATCGCGCCCGTTCCGCACACCCGACCCGAGGCTGCAGATGATCTTGCGTCCCGCCCGACTCCTCGCCATCGCCGCGCTGTGCGCGGCCTGTGCCGCGCCCGCGCCGGCGCAGCAACAGAAGGCGCGCGAGGCGACGATCGGCGGCGGCAGCGGCAGCGGCAGCGGCCCGGTGCTCACGCGCGAGCAGCTGCGCCAGTGCCTCGTCGAGCAGGACGCGATCGCGCAGGCGCGCCCGGCGATGGTGGCCGAGGGCAAGGCGCTCGACGACGAGAAGGCGCAGATCCGCCAGGACGGCGACGCGCTGGCGCAGGCGCTGCAGGCGCTCGACCGCCAGAACGCCGAGGCGGTGCAGGCGCACGTGGCCAAGGCGCAGGCGCACGACGCGCGCATCGAGGCGTTCAACGCGAAGCTGCCCGCGTTCAACGACCGGGCCGCCGCGTTCCAGCGGCGCGAGGCGGCCTGGAAGAGCGGCTGCGCCGACCGCCGCTACCGCGAGGACGACCTGATCCTGCTGCAGGCGCGCAAGCAGGTGCCCGCGGCCAGGCCGTAGCGGCCGACGCCACCGTCGCCGGCGCGGCGGCGGACGCTCAGGCCTCGCCGAGCAGCCGCTGCAGCCCGCGCACGAAGGCGCGCAGGTCGATCGGCTTGGTCCAGTAGTCGTCGAAGCCGGCCGCGCGTGCGCGCTGCACGTCCTCGGGCAGCGCGTTGGCCGACAGCGCCACGCAGGGCACCGTGGCGGTCGCCGGATGCGCGCGCAGGCGCCGCAGCACCTCGAAGCCGTCGATGTCGGGCAGCTGCATGTCGATCAGCACGAGCGCCGGCGGCGCCGCGATCGCGCGCGCCACGCCGCTCTCGCCGTCGGCGGCCGTGTCCAGCCGCAGCTCGGTGCGCTGGTGCACGATCTCCTGCACCACCAGCACGTTGACCGGGTTGTCCTCGATGTAGAGCACGCGGCCGTGCGCGCCGCTCGAGCTGGTGGTGCCGGTCAGCTCGAAGGCGCGCCGCGGCGGCACGGGCGCGGCCACCGCGTCGTGCGCCGCGGCCGGCAGCTCGAGCGCGAAGACGCTGCCCACACCGGGCTCGCTGCTCACGCCGATGCGCCCGCCCATGCGCTCGACCAGGCCCTTGGCGATGGCCAGCCCGATGCCCGTGCCTTCGACGCCGCTGCGCTCGGCGCCGAGCCGGTTGAACGGCTCGAACACGTGCGCGAGCTGCGCGGCGGTGAAGCCGCGGCCGGTGTCGGCCACCGCCACGTGCACGCGCGTGCCGTCGTGCTGGGCGTCGAGGCGCACCGTGCCGCCGCGGCGGTTGTACTTGACGGCGTTCGTCAGCAGGTTGATGAGCACCTGGCGCAGCCGCGTGCGGTCGGCCAGCGCGACCCCGTCGACCTCGTCGCGCACGATGGCCACGCCGTGCTCGCGCGCCAGCGGCTCCACCATCGGCAGCACCTCGCCGAGCAGCGCCGGCAGCGACACCGGCTCGAGCGCGAGCGGCAGCTGGTCGGACTCCATGCGCGACAGGTCGAGCACCTGGTCGATCAGCGCGAGCAGGTGTTCGCCGGCGGTGCGGATGTGCTCGAGCTGCGCGTGCTGCGACGGCACGTGGCGCAGGTCGGCCGCCAGCAGCTGCGTGAAGCCGAGCACCGCGTTGAGCGGCGTGCGCAGCTCGTGGCTCATGCGCGCGAGGAACTGCGACTTGGCCCGGCTCTCGCGCTCGGCCACTTCCTTGTCCTGCAGGGCCTGGCGCGTGGCGCGCGCGTCGGTGACGTCCCAGTTCACGCCGAGCAGTCGCGCGACGTGGCCGTCGTGCCCGATCACCGGCGCCGCGCGCGAGGCGATCCAGCGCTCGCGCCCGTCGGGCCAGCGCACGCGGAACTCGTAGCTGCACGCCTCGCGCCGGGCCAGCGCGTGGCGCTGCATGGTCCGCACCAGGCCACGGTCGTCGGGATGGACCTGCCCGCGGCGCTCGGCCTCGTCGGGCGCCTCGTCGCGCGGCTCGAGGCCACGCAGGCGGAACATCTGCTCGTCCCACACCGCGCGCCCGCTGGCCACGTCGAGTTCCCAGGTGCCGATGCCGGCGCCGCGCGCCGCCAGCGCCACGCGCTCGTGCGCCAGGCGCAGCGCGGCCTCGGTCTCGCGCTGCTCGGTGATGTCGAGCAGCAGGCCGAACAGCATGGTGTGGCCGTCGTGCTTCTCCGCGCGCGTGCGGCTCACCACGCGGCGCACCGAGCCGTCGGTGCGCACGACGCGGAACTCGTCCTCGAAGTCGGTGGCCCCGGGCTGCAGCCACACGCGGCCGCGCTGCCGCATGCGCTCGCGGTCGTCGGGATGCACGAACGACTCGACCCACTGGCGGTAGTCGGGCGCCGGCGTGCCCGGCGCGAGGCCGTGCATCGCGTGCATGTGGCCGCTCCACTCGGGCCGGCCGGTCTGCAGGTCGAGGCTCCACAGGCCGATGCGCCCGGCCGTGGCGATGAGCTCGAGCCGCCGCGCCAGTTCCAGCGCGTGCTGCGTGCGGTGCACCTGATCGGTCACGTCGAGCGCGACGCCGACGAAGGCGACCGGCGTGCCCTGCGCGTCGCGCTGCACCACGCGGCGCGTCAGGATGTGGCGCCACTGCCCGTCGGCGCGCCGGTAGCGCGCCTGCATGTCGGTGGGGCCGTCGCCGGCCAGCGCGCGCCGCGCCGACTCCACCACGGCCGGGATGTCGTCGGGATGGATCAGCGCGCGCACCTCGTCGAGCGCCAGGCCGTCGGGCCGCGGCGCCATCTGCAGCACCGCGAAGCCGCGGTCGTTGTAGTACAGGCGGTCGCTGCGCAGGTCGTGCCGCCAGATCGCGATGTTGCCCAGCTCCACCGCGAGGTCGAGCGTGGCGCGCGTCTCGTCGAACGAGCGCGCCAGCTCGGCCATCTCGGTGTCGTCCATCATCACGCCGAGCGTGCGGGCCGGCTCGCCCGAGGGCCCGTTGCACACCTCCCACATCGAATGCACGTGGCGCACCGAGCCGTCCGGACGCAGCACGCGGTAGCGGCGCTCGTAGCGGCCGGCGCGGCGCGTCGACTGCGGGTACATCAGGTTCGTGCGGTCGTCCGGGTGCACGAGGGTGTGCGCCCTGTCGTACGGCGGTGCGCCGCCGGCCGGGTCGAGCCCGAAGATGCGGAACATGTGGTCGTCCCAGGTGCCGCGGCCGCCCGGGATCTCGCGCTCCCACAGGCCGAGCCGGCCGAAGCTGCGCGCCATGTCGAGCAGCAGCGCGTCGCGCTCGGCACGCGCGCGCAGCGCGGCGATCTCGCGGCGGTCCTCGAGCGCGGCGTGGCGGCGCCCGTCGGCGTCGGCTGCCGTCTCGTGCAGCCGCACGACGACGGTGCCGCCGTCGGCGCGGTGCAGTTCGGCTTCGCCGTGCGCCAGGTCGCGCCACTGCAGCAGCTCGCGCCAGGGCCGGCCGACGGCCGCCTCGTGGCCGAAGCCCGTCAGCGCGGTGAAGCGCGCGTCGATCCATTCGATGCATTCGCGCCCGTCGATGCGCAGCAGCGCGTCGCGGCCGAGTGCGAGCGCGGCGGCGTGGGCGGGGTCGGCGCCGGAGGCCGTCGCGGGGCCCGTCCCGGCGGTGGCTGCCGGGGCGGCCGGCACGGCGCGGCGGTCCTGCTGCATGCGCGCTGCCGCGATCAGCCGCCAGACGGCGGGCGCGACGCGGTGCGCCGCATGAAGTCGTCGAGTCCGCGCCGCGCCTGCGCGCGCACCTTCGCCGCGAGCCACGGGCTCCAGCCGAGCAGCCAGCCGGGCGCGCCGAGCGCCTGGCGCGACCAGCGCCAGAAGTCGAAGTGGTCGACGTGGCGCACGATCAGGCCGTCGCGCAGCTCGACCTTCGCATCGATCACGTTGTGGACCCGGCGTCCGGTCGGGCCGAACGTGTACCAGGCCTCCCAGCGCGCCGAGCCGTGCGCGGCATCGCCCGCGAAGCGCGACGACTCGACGCGCAGGTCGCGTCCGCGATCGCACAGCATGTGCCACATCGCGCGCGCCTCGCCGCCGCGCAGGTCGAACGCCGGGTCGCTGAAGTGCACGTCGTCGTGGTAGCACGCGCCCATCGTCCGCCAGTCGCGCTGCGCGAAGGCGGCATAGAAGCGCTGCAGCAGCGCCACGCTGTCGGACATGAAGACCCTCCGGCCGGTGCGTGGCGGCGAGCGTACACCGGCCGCTTGAACTCGTGGCGCGCCGCGGCTCCAATCGGGCCATGGGCACGACACGTCCTGGCCGCCGCCGCTTCACGCGCCTGGCGGCGATCGGCGCCTGCACGCTCACGCTGCCGTGGCGCGCGCTTGGGGCCGCCACGGCGCCTTCCGAGCTGCGCTGGCACGACGGCGCACGCGCGCGCGAGCTGCCGCTGCTGCTGCGCGTGCCCGACGGCGACGCGCCGGTGCCGCTGGTGCTGCACTCGCACGGCCTCGGCGGCAGCCGCTTCGGCGGCGACGCCTGGGGCCGCGCGTGGCGCGACGCCGGCCTGATGGTGCTGCACCTGCAGCACCCCGGCAGCGACGATGCGGTGTGGCGCGCGGGCGTGGCGCGCCTGCGCGAGGCGGCGAGCGCCGAGCAGCTGGTCGCGCGTGCGGCCGATGTGGCCTTCGTGCTCGACGAGATCGCGCGCCGCGCGCGCGCCGGCGAGGCGCCGTGGACGCGCGTGCGGCCCGACGCGATCGGCGTGGCCGGCCACTCCTTCGGCGCGCAGACGGTGCAGGCGGTGGCCGGGCGGCGCTACCCGCAGCCGGGCTCACTGGCCGACGCGCGACCGCGCGCCTTCGTCGCGCTGAGCCCGTCGCTCGGCCGCGTGCGCATGACGCCGGCCGAGCAGATGGGAGCCGTGACGCGGCCCTTCCTCTGCGTGAGCGGCACGCTCGACGGCGACCCGTTCGGCTCGTACGACGACGGCACGGCGCGCCGCCGCGTGTACGAGGGCCTGCCGCCGGGCGCGAAGGCCGAGCTGTACCTCGACGGCGCCGACCACTACACCCTCGCCGGCAACGAGGCGCAGCCGCTCGACGCGCGCGCGCTGCGACGCGAGCGCGTGGCGGTCGAGTCGCAGGCCGCGCATCACGCGCTCGTCGCGCGGATCACCACTTGGTGGTGGCGCGCGCACCTGGCCGACGACCGGGCCGCGCGCGACGCGCTGCAGGCCCCTGCGGGCCTCGGGCCGCGCGACATCTGGCACAGTGCCTGATCCGAGCTCGACGCTCGCCCGAAGGCCACGCCCATGAAGGCCACGCCCATGTTCGAGACCGCGATCGCCGGCAGCCTGCCCAAGCCCGCGTGGCTGGCCGAGACGCACAAGCTGTGGCCGAAGTGGAAGGCCGACGGTGCCGAACTGCAGCAGGCCAAGCTCGACGCGACGCTGCTGTGGATCAAGGCGCAGGAGGACGCGGGGCTCGACGTGATCGGCGACGGCGAGCAGTCGCGCCAGCACTTCGTGCACGGCTTCCTCGAGCGCGTGAGCGGCATCGACTTCGAGCACAAGGTCGAGATGGGCATCCGCAACGACCGCTACAAGGCCATGGTGCCGCAGGTGGTGGGGCCGCTCGCGCTGCAGGGCAGGGTGCACGAGGCCGAGGCGCGCTGGCTGCGCGCGCACACGAAGCGCAAGGTGAAGTTCACCCTGCCCGGGCCGATGACCATCGTCGACACCGTGGCCGACCGTTTCTACGGCGACCGCGTGAAGATGGCCTTCGCCTTCGCCGAGCTGCTGAACCAGGAGGCGCGCGCGCTCGAGGCCGACGGGGTCGACATCGTGCAGTTCGACGAGCCGGCCTTCAACGTCTACCTCGACGAGGCCGCGACCTGGGGCGTGCAGGCACTGGAGCGCGCCGCCGCCGGCCTGCGCTGCACGACGGCCGTGCACATCTGCTACGGCTACGGCATCCAGGCCAACATCGACTGGAAGAAGACGCTCGGCGACGAGTGGCGGCAGTACGAGCGCGTGTTCCCGGCGCTCGCCGCGAGCCGCATCGACCAGGTCAGCCTCGAGTGCTACCGCTCGCACGTGCCGCCCGACCTGATGGGCCTGCTGCACGGCAAGGACGTGCTGGTCGGCGTGATCGACGTGGCCAGCGACGAGGTCGAGACGCCCGAGCAGGTGGCCGACACGATCGGCCGCGCGCTGCAGTTCGTGCCGAAGCAGCACTTGTTCGCCTGCACCAACTGCGGCCTCGCGCCGATGGACCGCGAGGTCGCGCTGAAGAAGCTGCACGCGCTGGCCGCCGGCGCGGCGCTGGCGCGGCAGCGTTTCGCGTGAAGGAGACATCACGATGACCACCCCGAACATCGCGCAGAAGGCGCCGTTCCCGATCGACGTCAAGGCCGGCCAGACCTACTGGTGGTGCGCCTGCGGGCAGAGCCGCAAGCAGCCGTTCTGCGACGGCTCGCACAAGGGCGGGCCGTTCACGCCGGTGTCGTTCACCGCGACGAAGGACGAGAAGGTCTGGCTGTGCGGCTGCAAGCACAGCGCGAACAAGCCGTTCTGCGACGGCACGCACAAGACGCTGTGACGCACCTGCCCTTGCCCGAAGCGCCGCCCGCCGCGGTGCGTGTCGACGGCGTGCGCCTCGCGCGCTACCTCGACGCGCTCGATGCCGACATCGCGCGTGGCCGCCTGCCCGGCGCGGTGGTGCTGGTGGCGCGCCGCGGCCGCGTGGTGCTGCACGAGGCGCGCGGCCGCCTGCGGCCCGACGCCGACGTGCCGATGCCGCGCGACGCCGTGTTCCGCATCTACTCGATGACCAAGCCGGTGGTGTCGGTCGCGGCGCTGCGCTTGTTCGAGCAGGGCCGGCTGCACGTGGCCGAGCCGCTCGCGCGCTGGCTGCCGGCCTTCGCGAGCCCGGTGGTCGGCCGCGAGCGACGGCCCGCGGCGCGCGGCGCGACCGTGCTCGACCTGCTGCGCCACACCGCCGGCTTCAGCCACGAGTTCGCCGGCTGCGCCGGCGAGTCGCTGTACGCCGGGGCCGAACTCGGTTCGCGCGAGCGCGACAACGCGCAGCTCGCCGACGCGCTTGCCGCGCTGCCGCTGGTGCACGAGCCCGGCAGCGTGTGGGACTACAGCCGCGCGACCGACGTGCTCGGCCGCGTGATCGAGGTCGTGTGCGACGCGCCGCTCGGCGAGGTGCTGCGGCGCGAGGTCTTCGAGCCGCTGGGCATGCACGACAGTGGCTTCGCGCTGCCGCCCGACCGCCACGCGCGCCTCGCCGAGCCGCACGCGCGCGACGCCGACAGCGGCGCGCCGATCGAGATGTGGGACCCGCGCGTGCCGGCGCCGCTGCAGTCCGGCGGCAGCGGCCTGCTGTCGACCGTGGCCGACTACGCGCGCTTCCTCGCGGCGCTGTCGCGCGGCGGCGAGCTGGACGGCGCGCGCCTGCTCGGCCGCAAGACGATCGAGTGGATGACCGCCGACCACCTCGGCGCGCTGCCGCGCGCCGGCACGGCGCTGCCGCCGGGCTGGGGCTTCGGCCTCGGCGTGGCGGTGCGCACGCACGCCGGCTTCGCGCCCGACCCCGGCTCGGTCGGTTCGTGGGGCTGGAGCGGCGCGAGCGGCACCATCTTCGTCGTCGACCCCGCCGAGGAGCTGTTCGCGATCTTCATGGCGCAGGCCCCCACGCAGTGCGAACGCTGCTGGGGGTTGTTCAGGCAGATGGTGTACGCGGCGATCGACTGACCAGGCGTCGGGGCGGTCGCCGCGCCGCGCAAGGAGGAGATGGACCATGAGCATCACCGAACTGCTGGCCACCGTGGGCGGCCTGGCCGGCGTGCTGGGCGGCTTGACCGCGTTCGCGAAGTTCATCGCGGAGAAGAGCGCCGAGGCCGGGCTCAAGCGTTTCGAGCACACGCTGAAGCAGGCCGAGGCCGACCACGAGTCGGCGCTGCGACGGCTCGAGGCGGAGTTCGGCGCGAAGCTGCGGCGCATCGAGGAGGAGCATCGCGCGTCGCTGCAGTTCGCGTCGGCGCTCGACCTCGACCTGCGCAGCGCGCGCAAGACCGCGTACGCGGACCTGTGGAGCCGGACCAAGGCCGTGCCCAAGTGGCCGCGCGATCCGTCGCTCGCCTACGAGGGGCTGCGCGCGCTGTCCGAGGCGATGCGCGACTGGTACTTCGCCGGCGGCGGCATGCTGCTGTCGCGCACGGCGCGCGCAGCGTACGGCGACGCGCAGGGCGCGATCCACGCGTGCCTCGGCCCGCACAAGTCGGGGCCGGTGAGCGACGCCGACTACGACCGCGTGCGCGACGCGCTGAGCACGCTGCGCACGGAGCTCACCGACGACCTGCTGACGCGGCGCGAGGCGCCGGCGCTGCCGGCCGGCGTCGCAGGCTGAGCCGCTGCCGCAGCCGCCGTCCGCCCCTCCGTCCGACCGCCCGCGACGCGCGCCGTGGCACGATCGCGGGCATGACGACCGATTCCGCTCATGCCGCGGCGCCGCCGCTGGCGATCGCCTTCGACGACGTCGCCGCCGCCGCGCGGCGCCTGTCGGGTGTCGCCCATCGCACGCCGGTGCTGACTTCGCGCACGGCCGACGAGCTCTGCGGCGCGCGCCTGTTCTTCAAGTGCGAGAACTTCCAGCGCATGGGCGCGTTCAAGTTCCGCGGCGCCTACAACGCGCTCGCGCAGTTCACGCCCGGGCAGCGCCGCGCCGGGGTCGTCGCGTTCTCGTCGGGCAATCACGCGCAGGCGGTGGCGCTCGCGGCGCGCCTGCTCGGCATGCCGGCGGCGATCGTGATGCCGAAGGACGCGCCGCGCATCAAGGTGCAGGCCACGCGCGGCTACGGCGCCGAGGTGATCGAGTACGACCGCTACACCGAGGACCGCGAGGCCATCGGCGCGCGGCTGGCGCGCGAGCGCGGCCTGACCCTGATCCCGCCGTACGACCAGCCGCACGTCATGGCGGGACAGGGCACGGCCGCGCTCGAGCTGCTCGAGGACACCGGCGCGCTCGACGCGCTGCTGGTGTGCGTGGGCGGCGGCGGGCTCGTCTCGGGCTGCGCCACCGCGGCGCGGCGTCTCGCGCCGCAGTGCCGCGTGGTCGGCGTCGAGCCCGAGGCCGGCAACGACACGCAGCGCAGCCTGGCGCGCGGCGAGATCGTGAAGATCGACGTGCCGCGCACCATCGCCGACGGCGCGCAGACGCAGGCCTCGGGCCGCCACACGTTTCCGATGATCCGGGCGCTGGTGAGCGCGATCGTCACGGTGAGCGACGCGCAGCTGGTCGACGCGATGCGCTTCTTCGCCGAACGCATGAAGCTGGTGGTCGAGCCGACCGGCGCGCTGGCCGCGGCCGCCGCGTTGTCGAAGGCGCTCGACCTGCGCGGGCAGCGCGTGGGCGTGATCGTCAGCGGCGGCAACGTCGACCTCGCGTGGTACGCGCAGCTGCTGCGCGACGGCCTGCCCGAAGGCGGCGCGCGATGAGCCGCCTGCTCGATCCGCCGTTCACGCCGCCCGCGCTGCTGCACGACGCGCTGCGCGATCGCGGCCACGCGGTGCTCGACCCCGCCGGTGTCGCCGCGCTGGTCGGCGCGACCGACACGCGCGAGCTCGACGCGCTGGCGCCGCTGTGGAACGAGCTGCCGCCGGACGCCTATCTGCGCGACGGCGGGCGCTACCGGCGGCGGCGGCACGGCTGCTTCGTCGTCGACGGCGACGCGATCGACGCCGTGCCGCATCGCGCGCACTGGCAGCCGGTGGAATACAACGCGCTGCATGGCGGAATCGAGCGCTGGTTCGAGCCGCTCGATCCGCGCATGAGCGGCGCGCCGGTGTGGCGGCGCCTGCTCGCGGCCCTGGCCGCGTGCGCCGCGGCGATCCGCGCGCCGCAGCGCTGGTTCGTCGAGGCGCATCCGTTTCGCATCGACACCACCGACGGCATCGGCCGGCCCACGCCGGAAGGCGCTCACCGCGACGGGGTCGATCTGGTGGCGGTGATGCTGGTCGCGCGCGAGCGCGTGAAAGGCGGCGAGACGCGCGTGTTCGACGCCGACGGCCCGCACGGCCTGCGCTTCACCCTGAGCCGGCCCTGGACCCTGATGCTGCTCGACGATGCGCGCGTGATCCACGAGACCACGCCGATCCAGCCGCTCGACGCGGCGGCCGGCGGCCACCGCGACACCCTGGTCGTCACGTATCGCGCGGGGGGCTTCCAGGGTCCGGCCTGACGGACGGCGCGCGGCCGAGCTGCTGCGCCGACGTGACCCCCATCGACACGTAGATGCTGGTCAGCCCCTCCATGCCCACCTCGGCCGGCGTGACCCAGTCCTCGGGCACGAAGATCAGCCCGCCGCCCACCGGCACCGGCGCGGTAGGCACCAGCACCCCGAGGTAGCGCCGATCGCCCACGCTGACCGGCTCGCGCGTCGACAGCAGCGCCAGCACCGCGGCGCCGCCGACGCCGCCGAAGTGGCACCACACCGGGCTCATCGAGTTCAGCGCGCCGTCCTCGCGCTTCGAGACCAGCTCGACGAAGCGCAGGATCAGGTCGTACACCGTGCGCACGACCGGGATGCGGCGCACCAGCGCCTCGACCACGCGCTGCAGCCCGCGCTGCAGTCCCGCCTCGACCAGCAGGCCGAGCGCGAACACGGCCACCACCACCATCGCCACGCCGATCGCGTAGCCGACGACCTCGGACTCCGAGACGCCGAGCCCGAGCGCGACCAGCCCGCGGCCGACCAGGCTGTTCGGCCCCAGCCACGCGTACAGCACGCGCGCGCCCCACACGAAGATCGCGATCGTCGCGGCCAGCGGCAGGGCCGCGAGCAGGCCGGTGACGAAGATGCGCAGCAGCTTGTTCATGGTGGCCGCGATTGTCGCTGCACGCTATCGTCGCGGCGCATGTCCGCCGCCGAGCCTTCCGCCGACATCGGCGACGCCGCGCCGCCCGCGGCGCGCCGCGCCTTCGTCGCGCTGTGGCCCGACGCGCGCGTGCGCGAGGCGATCGCGGCCGAGGCCGCGCGCTGGCCCTGGCCCAAGGGCGCGGCGCCGGTGCGGCCCGACAAGCTGCACCTGACCCTGCACTTCCTCGGCGATCTCGACGCCGCGCGGCTCGCCGCGGTGCGACGCGCGCTGCGCGGCGTGACGCGGCCGGCGCTCGTGCTGCGTCTCGATGCGGCGGCGGTGTGGCCGAACGGCGTGGCGCTGCTGCGTCCGCGCCGCGCGCCGGCGGCCCTGCGCGCGCTGCACGCGGCGCTGGGCGAGGCGCTCGCGGCCGAGGGGCTGGCGCTCGAACGGCGCGCGTACCGTCCGCACGTGACCTTGGCGCGCCGCGCGCACGCGGTCGCACCGCCGGTGTCGATCGAGCCCGTCGAGTGGCGCGCGCACGGCTTCGTGCTCGCCGCGTCGGACGCAGGGCCGCCGGCACGCTACGTCGTGCTCGACCGCTACGAGGCGGGTGCTGCTTGAGCTTTCACCTGTGCGCGACCGCCACGCCGCCCGAACGGAGATCGAGGTGTCGTCGCCTTTGGAAGGCTCAACTGGCGGGATCGCGCACGTCGGTCACCGGGTTGGCGCCGAAGTCGGCGCGGTCGAGGCAGGCCACGAGCTTGGCCGCCGCCGCCTCGGGCGAGTCGAGCAGGCCGCCGGTCTTCAGCTGCACGAAGCGCTCGCGCTCGGGGAAGGCCGCCGGATCGGCGCCGCGCAGCTGCGCCTGCATGTCGGTCTCGATCACGCCGGGCGCGAGCGACACGATCCGCTCGCCTTCGAGCGCCACCGCGCGCGAGAAGTGGTCCATGCCGGCCTTGGCCGCGCAGTACGCGGCGCTGCCGGCCATCGCGCGCCGGCCGAGGCCCGACGACACGTTGAGCACGCGCCGATCGGCCGGCCAGTCGCGCGTGGCGCGCAGGAACGCCGCCGTCAGCAGCAGCGGCGCTTCGAGGCCGACGCGGATCGCGTTCGACAGCGCCTCGGCCGGCGTGTCGCGCAGCGGCCCCGGCGGCGTGATGACGCCGGCGTTGTTGACGAGCGAGGCGCGCGCGAACGCACCGGGCGCGATCGCGCCGAGCCAGGCCTCGAGCCGCTGCGCCGCCTCGAGCGGCTGCGCGAGGTCTTGCGACCACTGCTCGAGCCGCGACGCGTCGAGATCGGCGGCCAGCGCCTCGCTCGGCCGGCGCGCGATCGCGAGCACGCGCGTGCCCGGCCGCGCGAGCAGCAGCCGCGCGACGGCGAGCCCCAGTCCGCGCGAGGCGCCGGTGACGATGACCAGGTGGGGCGTGGTGTTCGACATGGATCGGGCCTTCGTGACGCGCGTGCGCTGCGGCCGAGCATACGGCGCCGCGACGGCGCTGCGACGGCGCCGCGCGGCCCTTGAGTTCGCGGCGCGTGCCTCCATCGTGCGGGACATGAGCCCCACCCACGTCCACGTCGGCTGCGCCGCCTGCGGCGCGACCAACCGCGTGCCCTCGGCGCGCCTCGCGCAAGACCCGACCTGCGGCCGCTGCGGCGCGCCGTTGCTGAGCGGCGAGCCGGTCGAGCTGACCGATGCGAACTTCGACGCGGTCGCGTCGCGCACGGAGCTGCCGATCGTCGTCGACTTCTGGGCCGCGTGGTGCGGGCCCTGCCGCGCGATGGCGCCGCAGTTCGAGCACGCGGCGCGGACGCTGAAAGGGCGCGCGCTGCTGGCCAAGGTGGACAGCGACGCCCACCCGCGTCTGGCGGCGCGCTTCGGCATCCGCAGCATCCCGACCCTGGTGAAGCTGCAGCGCGGCGCCGAGGCGGGCCGGCTGTCGGGCGCGCGGCCGGCCGGC
>CAZFET010000031.1:0-18725 GCA_964517545.1 uncultured Burkholderiaceae bacterium | reverse complement strand
GGGCGAGCCGCATGCTTGCGGCGAGCCTGCGAGGGCCGCGCGCGTCGCGCGTTACAGACCGGCCAGGTCGCGGAGCACCGCGACCTTGTCCGTTCTTTCCCAGCTGAACTCGGGTTCGTCGCGGCCGAAGTGGCCGTAGGCGGCGGTCTTCGAGTAGATGGGGCGCAGCAGGTCGAGCATCTGGATGATGCCCTTGGGCCGCAGGTCGAACACCTCGTTGACGATCGCGGCGATGCGCTCGTCGGGGATCCTGCCCGTGCCCTCGGTGTAGACGGTCACGTTCATCGGGCGCGCGACGCCGATGGCGTAGGCCACCTGGATCTGGCACTGCCGCGCCAGCCCGGCGGCGACGATGTTCTTCGCCACGTAGCGCGCGGCGTACGCGGCCGAGCGGTCGACCTTCGTCGGGTCCTTGCCCGAGAACGCGCCGCCGCCGTGCGGGCAGGCGCCGCCGTAGGTGTCGACGATGATCTTGCGGCCGGTGAGGCCGCAGTCGCCCTGCGGGCCGCCGATGACGAAGCGGCCGGTCGGGTTGATGAGGTACTTGGTGTCCTTGGTGAGCCACTCGGCCGGCAGCACCGGCTTGATGATCTCCTCGCGCACGGCCTCGTAGAACTCGGGCTTCATCGACGTGCCCAGGCTCATCTCCGGCGCGTGCTGCGTGGACAGCACGATGGTGTCGATGCTGTGCGGGCGGCCGTCCACGTAGCGCATCGTCACCTGGCTCTTCGCGTCGGGGCGCAGGAAGGGCAGGCGGCCGTCCTTGCGCAGCTGCGCCTGGCGCTCGACCAGGCGGTGCGCGTAGTAGATCGGCGCGGGCATCAGCTCCGGCGTCTCGTCGCAGGCGTAGCCGAACATCAGGCCCTGGTCGCCGGCGCCGGTGTTGAGGTGGTCGTCGCTCGCGTGGTCGACGCCCTGCGCGATGTCGTTGCTCTGTTTGTCGTAGGCCACCAGCACGGCGCAGCCCTTGTAGCCGATGCGCTTGATGGTGTCGCGCGCGACCTGGATGTAGTCGACGTGCGCGTTGGTCGTGATCTCGCCGGCCAGCACCACGAGGCCGGTGTTGCACAAGGTCTCGGCCGCGACGCGCGAGCGCGGGTCCTGCGTGAAGATCGCGTCGAGGATCGCGTCGGAGATCTGGTCGGCCACCTTGTCGGGATGGCCCTCGGAGACCGATTCGCTGGTGAAGAGATAGTCGTTCGCCACTGTGCAAGCTCCAGGTCGGTTGAACCGCGTTGCCGGTTCCTTGCAGTGCTCTGGAGGGCGGCGAACGCTTTAGCGGAAGGAGCGGGCCTCACCGGCCCGCGCGGCGCTACACGCACCGCCGTCGCCCCGCAAGTAGTTCAATAACTCGGCGACGGCGGCATTATAGGAACATGCACACGCTGTTCCGGTGGCTCTCGGGGCTGCCGTTGTCCGTTCTTCACGCGATCGGGGGGGTCGTCGGCTGGCTGGCCTGGGGCCTGTCGCCGACCTATCGCCGCCGGCTCGACGCCAACGCGCGCCAGGCGGGCCTCGCGCCCGAGCATCGCCGCCGCGCGGTGGCCGAGGCCGGCCGCATGGTGATGGAGCTGCCGCGCCTGTGGCTGCGTCCGCCGCACGAGCCGATCACGCCGCCGCTGCAGTGGCGCGAAGGCGCCGGGCTGATCGACGCCGCGCTCGATCGCGGCCAGGGCCTCGTGCTGATGACGCCGCACCTCGGCTGCTTCGAGATCTGCGCGCAGGCCTACGCCGAGCGCTTCGGCGCGCGCGCGCCGATGACCGCGCTGTACCGCCCGTCGCGCCAGCCGTGGCTGCGCGAGATCGTCGAGCGTTCGCGCGCGCGGCCGGGGCTGCTCACCGCGCCGGCATCGCTGGCGGGGGTGCGGCAGATGATCCGGGCGCTGCGCCGCGGCGAGACGGTCGGCCTGCTGCCCGACCAGGGGCCGTCGGAGGGCATGCGCGTGTGGGGTCCGTTCTTCGGCCGGCCGGCCTACACCATGACCCTCACCGCGCGCCTGATCCGCCAGACCGGCGCCACGCCGCTGCTGATGTTCGGCGAGCGGCTGCCGCGCGGCGAGGGCTTCGCGGTGCACGTGTCGGCGCTGACCGAGCCGCTGCCCGAGCCGCCGCGCGACCGCGCGGCCGACGACCCCGACGATCTGGTGGCCTGCGCCAGCGTGATCAACCGCGCGATGGAGCGCCTGATCCTCGCGAGCCCGGGCCAGTACCTGTGGGGCTACGACCGCTACAAGTCGCCGCGCGCGACGCGGTCGGCCGGCGCCGCCGCGGCCACCGACCGGGCGCCGGGCTGATGGGCTCGCGGCTGCTGCTCGGCTTCCTCTGGGCCTTCAGCCGGCTGCCGCTGGCGCTGCAGGCGCCGGTCGGCCGCGCGCTGGGCGTGCTGCTGTACGTGCTGGCGCGCTCGCGGCGGCAGATCGCGCTGCGCAATCTGGAGCTGTGCTTTCCCGGGCGCGACGAGCGCTGGCGCCGCGCGCTCGCGTTCGAGCACTTCCAGTGGCTGGGCCGCAGCCTGCTCGAGCGCGGGCTGCTGTGGTACGCGAGCCCCGAGCGGCTGAAGGGCCTGATCCACGTCGAGGGCGAGGTCGGCTTCGCCGAGTCGACCGACGAGCCGGTCATGTGGCTGGTGCCGCACTTCATGGCGCTCGACGTGGCCGGCGCGGCGGTGCTGCTGTTCCAGCATCGGCCCGGCGCGTCGATCTACCAGGCGCAGATCGACCCGGTGCTCGACCGAGCGATGCGCCGCGGCCGCCTGCGCTTCGGCAACGCGGCCATCTTCGCGCGCAGCGAGAAGGCGCTGCCGCTGGTGCGCGCCATCAAGCAGGGGCACGGCTTCTTCAACCTGCCCGACATGGACTTCGGCGGGCGCGACGCGGCCTTCGTGCCGTTCTTCGGCGTGCCGGCGTCGACCTTGCTCGCGCCGTCGAAGATGGCGCGCTCGCTGCGCATGAAGGTGCAGCCGGTGCTGGCCGAGACCCTGCCCGGCGGGCAGGGCTACCGCGTGCGCTTCGGCGCGCCGTGGACCGACTGGCCCAGCGACGATCCGCTGGCCGACGCGGCCGCGATGAACCGCTGGATCGAGCGCGAGATCGAGCGCATGCCGGCGCAGTACCTGTGGGTGCACAAGCGTTTCAAGACGCGACCGCCGGGCGAGCCCGACCTGTACTCGCGGCGATAATCCGCCGCACCATGAAGCTCCGGTTCACCAAGATGCACGGCGCGGGCAACGACTTCGTCGTGCTCGACGCGACGAAGCAGCCGATCGAGCTGACGCCGCAGCAGGTCCGACGGCTCGGCGACCGCCGCTTCGGCGTGGGCGCCGACCAGATCCTCGTGGTCGAGCCCAGCGGCAAGCCGCACATCGACTTCCGCTACCGCATCTTCAATGCCAGCGGCGACGAGGTCGAGCAGTGCGGCAATGGCGCGCGCTGCTTCGTGCGCTTCGTGCACGACAAGGGCCTCACCGCCAAGAAGTCGATCCGCGTCGAGACGATGAACACGCGGCTCGAGCTGAAGCTGCGCGACGACGGCCGCGTGATGGTCGACATGGGCGCGCCGATCTTCGAGCCGGCGCGCGTGCCGTTCGACGCCGCTGGCCTGGTGCCGCGCAAGGTCGAGGGCTTCGCGCTGTGGCCGATCGGCGTGGCCGGCGCGCTGGTCGAGGTGGCGGTGCTGTCGATGGGCAACCCGCACGCCGTGCAGCGCGTGGCCGACCTCGAGACCGCGCCGGTGCGCGAGCTCGGCGCGCTGATCGAGTCGCACCCGTGCTTCCCGCGCAAGGTCAACGCCGGCTTCATGCAGGTGGTCTCGCGCCACGAGATCCGGCTGCGCGTGTACGAGCGCCACGTCGGCGAGACCCTGTCGTGCGGCACCGGCGCCTGCGCCGCGGTGGTGGCCGGCATCCGGCTGGGCTGGCTGGACACGCCGGTGGACGTGCACACCTTCGGCGGCGTGCTCACCATCGACTGGGCGGGCGGCGCCGGCGACATGTTCGCGCACGTCATGATGAGCGGGCCGGCCGAGACCGTGTTCGAAGGGGAGATCGAGCTGTGACTTCCGGGATCCAGGGCATCACCGAGGCCGACATCGCCAACTACCTGGCCCACACGCCGGGCTTCTTCGAGCGCCACGCCGAGCTGCTCGCGTCGATCCAGCTCACCAGCCCGCACGGGCAGCGCGCGGTCTCGCTGCAGGAGCGGCAGATGGAGATGCTGCGCGAGAAGATCCGCGGCCTCGAGCTGCGCATCGTCGAGATGATCCGCCACGGCCAGGAGAACCTGGCCATCGCCGACCGCCTGCACCGCTGGACGCGCTCGCTCATGCTCACGGCCAGCGCGAGCGACCTGCCCGGCGTGCTGGTCGACGAGCTCAGGCGCGAGTTCCTCATCCCGCAGGCGGCGATCCGCGTGTGGGGCGCGGCCGACGCGTTCCGCAGCCTGGCCTTCGCGCGCGGCGTGAGCGACGACGTGAAGACCTTCGCCGCCAGCCTGTCGATCCCGTACTGCGGCGTGAACCCGGGCTTCGAGGCCGTGCAGTGGCTCGACGAGCCGGCCAGCGTGATGTCGGTGGCGATGATCCCGCTGCGCCACGGCGACCAGACCTTCGGCCTGCTGGTGCTCGCGTCGCCCGACCCGACGCGCTACACGGCCGACATGGGCCCCGAGTTCCTGCAGCGCATCGGCGAGCTCGCCGGCGCCGGGCTGCAGCGGCTGCTGCCGGTGGCGTGACGCTGCGGCCCGAGCTCGACGAGCACCTCGTCCACCTCGAGGTCGAGCGCCGGCTCGCGCCGCGCACCGTGGCGATGTACCGCGAGGCGCTGCGGCGCCTGCAGGCGTTCGCCGACGCGCAGCCGGTCGCGCTCGACGCGGTGCAGACGCAGCACGTGCGCCACTGGGCCGCGCGGCTGCACGCGCAGGGCCTCGCGCCGCGCAGCATCGCGATCGTGCTGGCCGCCTGGCGCAGCCTGTACCGGCGCTGGGGCCTCGAGGGGCGCGTCGCGCTGAACCCGGCCGACGGCGTGCGCGCGCCCAAGGCCGGCCGGCCGCTGCCCAAGGCGCTGTCGGTCGACCACGCGGTCGCGCTGGCCGACGCGCGCGACGAGCAGTCGCACCCGGCACTGGCCGCGCGCGACCACTGCATCGTCGAGCTGCTCTACGGCTGCGGCCTGCGCGTGGGCGAGCTGACCGGCCTCGACGTGACCGCGAGCGCCGAAGCGGCCGGCTGGATCGACCGCGACGCCGCGTTCGCGCACGTGCTGGGCAAGGGGCGCAAGCGGCGCAGCGTGCCGGTGGGCCGGCCCGCGCTCGCAGCGCTCGACGCGTGGCTCGTGCAGCGCGCCGCGCTGGCGCGCGAAGGCGAGCCGGCGCTGTTCGTGAGCCGGCGCGGCACGCGGCTCACCGCGAGCCAGGTGCGCTCGCGGCTGAAGGCGCTGGCTGTGCGCGCGGGCATTCCGAGCCACGTGCACCCGCACATGCTGCGCCACAGCTTCGCCACGCACCTGCTGCAGTCCAGCGGCGACCTGCGCGCGGTGCAGGAGCTGCTCGGCCACGCCCACATCGCCACCACGCAGGTCTACACGCGGCTGGACTTCGGCCACCTGTCGAAGGTGTACGACGCGGCCCATCCGCGCGCGCGGCGCGGCAAGTGACTGGCGTTCGATGAAGGTGCCGCGATGAAGGTCCTGCGATGAAGGTGGTGCGGCTGCGCGAAGGCAAGGAGCGCTCGCTGCTCAAGCGCCACCCGTGGGTGTTCCAGGGCAGCGTCGACAAGGGCAGGGCCGACGCGGGCGAGACCGTGCGCGTCGAGGCGCACGACGGGCGCTTCCTCGCGTGGGGCGCGTACAGTCCGACGTCGCAGATCCGCGTGCGTGCCTGGAGCTTCGACGAGACCGAGCGCATCGACGCCGCCTTCTTCGCGCGGCGCATCGAGGCGGCCGTCGCCGTGCGCGCGCGGCTGCCGATCGCCAGCGACGGCGTGCGGCTGGTGCACGGCGAGGCCGACGGCCTGCCGGGGCTGATCGTCGACCGCTACGCCGACACCCTGGTCGCGCAGTTCCTGTCGTCGGGCACCGAACGCTGGAAGCCGGCCCTGGCCGATGCACTGCTCGCGGCGACCGGCTGCACGCGGCTGTACGAACGCTCCGACTCCGGCGTGCGCGGGCTCGAGGGACTCGAACCGGCCACCGGCTGGCTGCGCGGCGACGGCGCCACCGAGGTGACGATCCGCGAGCACGACTGGCGGCTCACGCTCGACGTCGCCAGCGGGCACAAGACCGGCTTCTATCTCGACCAGCGCGACAACCGCAGGGCCTTCGCCGACGCGCTGCGTCACCACGGCTGCCGGCGCGTGCTCAATGCGTACTGCTACACCGGCGGCTTCACGGTCGCGGCGCTGCACGCCGGCGCCGAGTCGGTGCTGAGCGTCGACTCGTCGGCTGCCGCGCTCGAACGCGCCCGCGCGCACGTCGCGCTCAACGGGCTCGACCCATCGAAGGCGGGCTTCGCCGACGCCGACGTGAACGCGACCCTGCGCGAGTGCGTCAAGGACGGCCGGCGCTTCGACGCGATCGTGCTCGACCCGCCGAAGTTCGCGCCGACGGCGGCGCACGCCGAGCGCGCGGCGCGTGCCTACAAGGACATCAACCGCCTGGCCTTCAAGCTGCTCGAACCCGGCGGGCTGCTGTTCACCTTCTCGTGCTCGGGCGGCATCGGCGCCGAGCTGTTCCACAAGATCGTGGCCGGCGCCGGCCTCGACGCGGGGATCGACGGCTTCATCCTGCATCGGCTGGCGGCGGCGCCCGACCACCCGATGACGATCACCTTCCCCGAGGGCGAGTACCTGAAGGGCCTCGTCGTGATGCGGACGCGCTAGGCGCGCCCGGCAGGTCGATGCGCGTCGCGTGCTTGGCGCGATGCACGGAGAACAGGGTCTTCACGTTGCGCACGTTCGCGTCCTGCGTGAACAGCCGCTGCACCAGCGCGTGCCACGCCTGCATGTCGGGCACCTGCGCCAGCAGCATGAAGTCGGGCCCCGGCGAGACGCGATGGCATTGCCGCACCGCGCCCTCGGCCTGCGCCCGCGCCTCGAAGGCCGCCAGGTGCTCGGCGCCCTGGCGGTCGAGCGTGACCTCGACGAAGGCGGTCAGCCCGTGGCCGATGCGCTCGGGCGACAGCAAGGCCACGCGCCGCTCGATCACGCCCGTCTCGACCAGCCGCTTCACGCGCCGCAGGCAGGTGGCCGGCGAGATGCCGACGCGGCGCGCGAGAGCGTCGTTCGACAGCGACGCGTCGTCCTGCAGGAGGTCGAGCACCCGCAGGTCGGTGGCGTCGAGTGCGACGGATTCTTGCGCTGTTACGTTGTTCAAGACCGATACTTCCAGTTCTGCGTATGAATGGCTGATTCTTGCGTGAACATCAAAATGTCGCAAGAAAGTTGATCGCATCATTGCCTACGATCCGCCCCGGCATCACCTCCGGAGCCCGTTCCATGTGCGGCATCGTCGGCGCGGTCAGCACGCGCAACATCGTTCCCCTCCTCGTCGAGGGCCTCAAGCGGCTCGAGTACCGCGGCTACGACTCCTGCGGCGTGGCGGTGCATCAGGGCGGCGGCCTGCGACGCGCGCGCAGCACCTCGCGCGTGGCCGAGCTCGAAGCCAACATCGCCGCCGACGGCGTGGCCGGCAGCACCGGCATCGCGCACACGCGCTGGGCCACGCACGGCGCGCCGGCCGTGCACAACACGCATCCGCACTTCTCGCGCGGGCGCATCGCACTCGTGCACAACGGCATCATCGAGAACCACGACGAGCTGCGCGCCGAGCTGAAGGCACGCGGCTACGAGTTCGAGAGCCAGACCGACACCGAGGTCATCGCGCACCTGGTCGACCACCTGTACGACGGCGACCTGTTCGACGCCGTGCAGCGCGCGACCCTGCGCCTGAAGGGCGCCTACGCGATCGCGGTGTTCTGCCGCGACGAGCCGCAGCGCGTGGTCGGCGCGCGCGAAGGATCGCCGCTGGTGCTGGGCGTGGCCGGCGAGGACCACTACCTCGCCTCCGACGCGATGGCGCTGGCCGGCGTGACCGACCGCATCGTCTACCTCGAGGAAGGCGACGTGGTCGACCTGCAGCTCGGCAAGTTCTGGATCAGCGCGCGCCAGAGCGACGGCAGCTTCCGCCCGGTGCAGCGCGAGGTGCGCACGGTGCACGCGCACAGCGGCGCGGCCGAGCTGGGCCCGTACCGCCACTACATGCAGAAAGAGATCTTCGAGCAGCCGCGCGCCATCGCCGACACGCTCGACGCCGTGCCCGGCATCAGCCCCGAGCTGTTCGGCGACGGCGCCTACCGCGTGTTCAAGGACGTCCAGCAGGTGCTCATCCTCGCCTGCGGCACGAGCTACTACTCGGGCGCCACCGCGAAGTACTGGCTCGAGTCGATTGCGAAAGTCCCGACGCAGGTCGAGATCGCCAGCGAGTACCGCTACCGCGACAGCGTGCCCGACCCGAAGACCCTCGTGGTCACCATCAGCCAGAGCGGCGAGACGGCCGACACCCTGGCCGCGCTGAAGCACGCGCGCGCGCTCGGCATGGAGCACACCTTGACGATCTGCAACGTCGCCACCAGCGCGATGGTGCGGGAGTGCCGCTTCGCGTACATCACGCGCGCCGGCGTGGAGATCGGCGTCGCGTCGACCAAGGCCTTCACCACGCAGCTGGTCGGCCTGTTCCTGCTGACCCTCGCGCTCGCGCAGGTGCGCGGCCGGCTGGACAACGAGCAGGAAGCCGCGCACCTGAAGGCGCTGCGCCACCTGCCGGTGGCCGTGCAGGCCGTGCTCGCGCTGGAGCCGCAGGTGGTGGCGTGGAGCGAGCAGTTCGCGCGCAAGGAGAACGCGCTCTTCCTCGGCCGCGGCCTGCACTACCCGGTGGCGCTGGAAGGCGCGCTGAAGCTCAAGGAGATCAGCTACATCCACGCCGAGGCCTATCCGGCCGGCGAACTCAAGCACGGCCCGCTGGCGCTGGTGACCAGCGAGATGCCGGTCGTCACCGTCGCGCCCAACGACGCGCTGCTCGAGAAGCGGAAGAGCAACATGCAGGAAGTGCGCGCGCGCGGCGGCGAGCTGTTCGTCTTCGCCGACGCCGACACGCGCATCGGCAGCGAGAACGGCACGCACGTCATCCGCATGCCCGAGCACTACGGCCCGCTCAGCCCCATCCTGCACGTGGTGCCGCTGCAGCTGCTCGCGTACCACACCGCCGTCGCGCGCGGCACCGACGTCGACAAGCCGCGCAACCTGGCGAAGAGCGTGACGGTGGAGTGAGGTCGGAGCGGGCGGTGCCGATCGGGTCCGATCCAGGCCGGCCGTCGGCCAGCAAGAGCCGTCGCGAGCAGGCGGATTCGCGCGGGCCGATTGACGCGGGCCGATTCACGCGGGCCGACTCGCCCGGGCCGAACACGTGGTGACCGCCGGATGTCGTGCGCCGGGGTGGCGCCCACTGTCCACGCGGCCGCACGTTCATGGGCTTCGAGCCGGGCGCCGCTCGACGGCGATGCCGAAGGGTATCGGTCCCGGTGTCGGCCTCGTGCCGGAACCCGTCTGCGGCCGGACGTCGCCGGCTGGCGCCGGGCAGCCGGTTGACGCCCCGCCGGGCGGTCAGCTCCGGCCGCAACCAGTCTCTCGGCCGCTTGCGATCGGGCCATTCAGGTATGCGCGCCGGTCCGTGACCGCACGCACTGCAGCTGCCGAAGACTTCAGCCGCTGGATCCAGGCGCACGGTGGAACCGTTCGCCAAGCGTCGGTCGCATCATCATTCAGGCTTCTGGATGCCCGGTCATCACCATCTGGGCGTACTGCTCGGCGCTGATCAGTCCGCCACCGCGCTCCGCGCACCCGGCATCGCGCGCCGGCAGTACTGGCTGGATCGCATCGATGCGCTTCCAGCCGGGCACCGGCGCAGAGCCGTCGGCGGCAGGCACGTAGCGCGAGTCCGCGACGCGGCGCATGCGCGGCACGTAGCGAGGGCAGTTCTGGAAGATCGCGTCGATGTGCACCCGCACGCCGAACTGAGCGCCCGGCCATCCGGCGAGCAAGCCTTCATCGTCGGTCAGCTCGGCGCGGCCCTGCACTCGAAGCCGGTGCGGTCTCTCGAAGTCCATGAACAGCAGGCCCACCCTGCTGGTGGCTGCCACGTTGCCCATCGAGTAGTACATGCCGTTGCCGTCGTAGCAGGGGAACGCGAGCGTGCGGCTGTCGACGGCGCGCACGAAGCTCGGCGGCCCGCCCTTGAAGGACACCGTCGGCTGCCCTTGCGCATCGACGGTGGCGAGCCAGAACATGTCGCGCGATGCGATGAAGGCCTGGTCGGTGTCGGTGAGCTCGTCGTGCACGATCACCTGAAGCAGCGCCTGCGCCAGGGCCTCGGTATCGTGACGGCGCTGCAGCTCGCGGTGCGTCGGTCCGTAGTCGAAGTGGTGCATGTGGTACTCCTCAGACGGGCTCGGGACCGGTTGCCGACGTGGCCTCCGTCGGTGCGGCCGAGAACTCGACGACCGGGCGACTGCTCGCGCGGTTGATCATCAGTCGCACGACGTCGGGCCGGGCATAGTGGCCCGTCGGATCGGCCGCGGCTTTCGCCACCGAGATCATCGGCAGACTGATCTCGGCGACGACGAGCCCTTCCTCGTCCTCGGGCAGGTGCTCGACCAGCGGTCGTCCGTCGGGGCCGAAGATCATCGAGAAGCCGCCGCCGGCCTGGCCGGTCTCCGGGCTCAGCAGCTGCCGGCGCTCGGGCGTGTCGCCGAGCAGTTCGAGCATGTCCTTCCCGGTCAGCGCGGTCGCCGCGACGACGAAGCATCCGCCCTCGAGCGCGTAGACCTGGCCCGCCGCCAGGTTGGCCTGGTGGCCGAGCGCGTAGGCCGCGCCGCGGTACAGCGTGAACGAGGGCCACGACGCGACGTGTACCTGCTCGTGCATCGCGTACATCGCGTACTTCGACAGCGGCTGCAGATGCTCCCAGCAGTTCAGCGCGCCGACGCGGCCGCAGCTCGTCGGCACGACGCGGAAGTCGGAGCCATCGCCTTCTCCGAAGACGCTGCGCTCGACATGCGTGGGCTTGAGCTTGCGACGCGCGAACCGCAGCTCGCAGTCGTCACCGATCAGCGCCTGCGCCATGTACACGCTACCGCCGTCGATCTCGGAGAAACCGATCACGACGTTGATCCGGCCGCGGCGCGCCGCGCGGCGCAGCTCGTCCATCTCCGGTCCGTCGACGCGCATCGAGTTCGCGTGGTAGCGCGGGACGAACTGCAGTCCCCAGGCCGGCGGACCGAGCCAGATCCACCACGGGTAGCCCGGCAGCCAGACCTCGGGAAAGCCGATCAGGCGGACGTCTTGTGCCGCGGCCTGCTCGATCAGGCCGGCGGCCTTGCGCATCGAGGCCTGCAGATCCATGAAGACCGGCGCAGCCTGCACGGCCGCAACCTTGAAGGTGGAAGGGTCGCTCACGAGTGTCTCCAGCGTGCGCCGCGCCCGGTGCGGCACGACTCACTCTAGGAGCGACGGTCCGGGACTGCTTGACTGGACGCGCGAGACAACTTGCCCGTGCGCGCAGCGGCGCAGGTGCGCCACCTTGCGACGCTGCCGCGACTGTGCCAACCTGCGGTCGGCGTCGGTAGCGTCCGGCGCTTGCCTCGTCTTCCTGCGCACATGGGCCAAGCCACCCACATCGACCACCTGCCGGCAGCGCGCCGCATCGCGGTCTGGCGCGACGCGGTCTGCGAAGCGTTCGTCAGGCTCGAGTGCCGACCCGACAGCCGCGCGCCGCTGCACGGACGCCTGGAGTCGGCGCGGCTTGGCACCCTTCACGTGGCGCGGGTCGCGAGCTCGCCGCAACTCGTCGAGCGCACGCGCACGGCGGCGGCGGCCGAGGATCGCCCGTTCGTGCTGCTGTCGCTGCAACTGCGCGGCCGCACCGTGGTGCGTCAGGATGGCCGCGAAGCGGTGCTGGGTCCAGGCAGCCTGGCCTTCTACGACACCTCGCGACCCTACACGCTGCTGCTGCCCAGTGACTTCGAGCAAGTCGTCCTGCATCTGCCGCGGCAGGTGCTGGCCGAGAGCTCGGCCGCGGCGCTCGGCCACATGGCGTGCCGAGTCGAGGCGTCGAGCCCGTACGCCCGGGCGCTCGTCGCGCTCGGGCCGCAGTTGCTGCGGCTGTCGGCCGACGCGGCCGGTCCGGCGCGTGCGCGGGCCGAGGCGGCGGCCACCGAACTGATCGTGCTCGCGCTGTGGGCGGCCGGTGGCGACCGCGCCGGCGCGGCGGCCGTGTCGGAGCGCCGCGAGCCGGCTGGCGCGCTCGACGATGCCCTGGTCTGGCGCGCGCGCGATGTCGTCGCGCGGCGGCTCGCGGAACCGGACCTGTCGCCACGGACCGTCGCAGCATCCGTTGGCGTCTCGCTGCGGCGGCTGCAGCAGGCTTTCCAGGCGCGTGGCGAGACGGTGACCGATTGCGTCTGGTCGATGCGGCTCGAGCACGCGCGGCACCTGCTCGCCGACCCGAACTCCGCCACCCGGCAAGTCGGCGACATCGCACTGGCGGCCGGCTTCATCGACTTCGCCCACTTCAGCCGCCGCTTCCGGCAGCGCTACGGCGCGTCGCCGCGCGACTACCGTCGGCAGACCGCCGCGGACCTCCCGCTCGGGACCTAGACCGACGACGGTCGCGGGCGACTGCCGTCGCGCTACTCGGCCTGAAGGCCGAGCTCGCGGATACGGCGCGTGACGATGTCGAACTCGGCCGCGTAACCTTCCGCGAACTGCGCCGGCGTCGTGTTGAGCAACTCGAAGCCGCGACCGACGAACAGTCGACCGACCTCGGGCTGGCCGACGATGGCGCGAATCTCCCGCGCGAGCTGCTCGACGACTGGCTGCGGCGTGCGAGCCGGCGCAAGCAGGCCGATCCACACGTTCGAGTCGTACAGTGGGTCATCGAAGCCGAGCTCGCGCAAGGTGGGCACCTGGGGCAGCGACGTCGAGCGCTGACGCCCGAGCACCGCGAGCGGCACGATCCTTCCGCCTTGCACGTGCTGCATCGCGCTGGCCACCGACGACAGGCCGATGTCGATCGTGCCCGACAGCAGATCGGTCACGACCGGGCCCTCACCGCGGTGCGGCACGTGCACCATGCCCGCGCCGAGGCTGCGGTTCAGTGTTTCGCCGGCCAGATGACCCAGGCTGCCGATGCCCCACGAGCCGAAGCTCAACCGCGCACCCTGCGCCGCCTTTGCCTTCAGCTCGGCAAGGCGGCCGATGCCCGTGCCCGGGTGAGTCGAGACGAGCGCCGGACTGCGCACGATCTGCGTGACGCCGATGAAGTCCGCCCGCGGATCGTAGGCAAGCCTGCGGTACAGCGCCGCGTTGTTGACCTGCGTGTCGGTGATCGTCATCAGCAGCGTGTGGCCGTCCGGCGCCGCGCGTGCCGCCTCGGCGGCCCCGATCGCGCCGGCGGCGCCCGGCTTGTTGTCGACGACGACCGGCTGTCCGATCGACTTCGCGAGCCGTTCCGCGACGGTGCGCGCGACGAAGTCGGTCGCACCGCCTGCAGGGTACGGCACGACGATCCGGACGGCACGCGACGGCCAGGCTTCGGCCGCTCGCGTCGGCGGGGTGGCGGCCAGCATGGCCGCGCAGAAGGCGATCATCAACCTGGTCATGAAGGTCTCCTCGTAGTAGGGGCGGAGCGCCCGCGCGTTCAGAGATCGAGCACGAGTTCGGCACTGCGCGCGCGCGACACGCAGGGCAGGATCGACCGTTGCGCGGCGCGCTCGGCCTCGTCGAGCACACCGTCACGGTGGTCCGCCTCTCCGGCGAGCAGCGGTGTCTCGCAGGTGCGGCACAGGCCTTCACGGCAGGCAAAGGGCACGCCGACGCCATGCGCCTCCAGTGCCTCGAGCAGGCTCTGCGCCGGACCGACTTCGATGCGCCGGCCGCTGCGCCGGAGCACGGCGACGAACGACGCCCCGGCCGGCGGTGCTGCCGCCGCACCGGGGGTGACGAAACGCTCGTAGTGCGTGCGCTCCTGCTCGATCCCGACGGCCGCGCAAGCCGTCGCGACGGCGTCCATCAGACCGGCCGGACCACAGCAATACACGTGCGTGCCGGGCGCGTTCGCCTGCAGCCAGCCGTGCAGGTCCGGCGGCGCGTCCGCCTCCTCGTCGACATGCAACCGCACGCGCGGGCCGTGAACCGCCAGCATCCAGGCGTACGCTGCCCGTGCGCGGGAGCGCACGCAGTACAGCAGCCGCCACGGCTGCGAGCGCGCTTCGCACGCGTGGATCATGCTCAGGATCGGTGTGATGCCGATGCCGCCGGCGACGAAGACCTGCTCGCTCGCCCCGGCGGCCAGACCGAACAGCGAGCGCGGTCCGCCGACGCGCAGCACGTCGCCGCGCGCGAGCCGTGCATGCACGAACGCCGAGCCGCCGCGCGACGCCGGTGCGAGCGCCACGCCGAGCAGATAGCGGTCGCGCTCGAGCGGCGAGTTGACCAGCGAGTACTGACGGCACAGGCCGCCGGGCAGGTGCAGGTCGAGGTGCGCGCCGGCCTCGAACGGCGGCAGAGCGCCACCGTCGCGGGCGCGCAGCTCGAGGCCGAGTACGTCCTGCGCCTCGTGCGTGAGGCGGGTCACAACGAGTTCCACCGCGTCAACCCCGCGTCGCCCCGTGCCCGGCCGGCTCGGTGTCGCGCGCCTCTTGCTCGAGCCGCTGCGCGACGATCCAGCGGAACTGGTTCAGCGCGGCGTCGATGCCGAGCGGGACCATCCGGAAGTCCGGCGCGAGCGCCAGGCTGCGCTGCTGCGCGGTGATCATCTGCCGGTCTTCCTCGAAGGCCCGGACCACCGACTCGTGGATCGAGCGGGTCACTTCGGGCTGGTTGATTGAGAAGTTGTGTGGGTGCGCGAAGAAGTAGTGTGTCGAGTGCTCCGTCTCGGGCGTGATCGCCTGGCAGCCGCGGAACTCGATCGCGCCTTCGCGCCGGCCCTCGGGCGCGCCGCTGCCCGCAGGCGCCATGCCCGAGTCCATGAGCAGGATCGACGGCAGCACGAAGTCGTAGACGTTCCAGCGGTCGACCTTGCCGCCCCAGTCCTTCACGGCCTGGGCGAATGGCGGCGGGTCGATGCCCAGTGCCCAGCGCGTGATGCGCACGCCGTCGTCGAGCCGCTCGACCTTCGGCTGCGTGGCCGCGTACTCGGCGCCGCCGCCGAGCGTGGTCGGATGAACGAAGGGCAGGTGCGAGAAGTCGAGCAGGTTGTCGCAGATCAGCAGGTAGCCGACGTCGTAGTGGATGTAGCCGTCGAGGCAGCGCCAGTCCGGATGGTCGAGCCAGCGCGTGTCGGGGATCCGCGTCGGGTCGGCCTTCGACGGATCGCCCATCCAGACCCAGATCCAGCGGTGTCGCTGCACGGCGGGAAAGGTCCGCACCTGCGCCTGCACCGGGATGCGCTGCTGGGCCGGCGCCTCGATGCAACGGCCGCCGGGGTCGAACTTCAACCCGTGGTACATGCATCGCACGCAGTCGCCCTCGCGCCGGCCGATCGACAGCGGCGCGCCGCGATGGCAGCACCGGTCTTCCATCACGACGATGCCGCCGTCGGCGCGCCGATACAGCACCAGCGGCACACCCGCTACGGTGCGAGCGAAGAGCCCGTCCTCGCCGACCTCGTGTTCCCAGGCTGCGACGTACCAGGTGTTCCGGATGAACATCGGTCTTCTCCGTGCATCGCGCGGACGCCTCGCCCGCCTTGCCCTGCGAGATTAGGGAGCGTGCGACGATACGCAACGGCATGCCACGCATGGAGGAAATGAACGCCGTGCATGAGATCGACCTCGACCTGAACCTGCTCGCGGTGCTCGATGCGATGTACCGCGAAGGCAGCGTGACCCGAGCCGCGCAGAGCCTCGGCTTCACGCAGAGCGGCACCAGCCACGCGCTGAACCGGCTGCGCGCGTACTTCGGTGATCGGCTGTTCGTCAAGGCCGGCAACGTGATGGTGCCCACGCGCAAAGCAGAGGCCATGCGCGGCGCCGTGGTGGACGTGCTCGCGACCATCCGTCGGCAGATCGTTGCCGGAGCATGCTTCGACCCCATGGAGGCGCGGCGGACGTTCACGCTGTGCATGACGGACATGGGCGAACTCGTCTTCCTGCCGCCGCTGCTCGAGCGCTTCAAGCGCGAGGCGCCCTCGTGCTCGCTGCGGACGCTTCAGGTGCCGACCGAGCAGATCGCGCAACTGCTGGGGTCGGGCGAGGCGGACCTCGCTCTCGGCTCGATCCGCTCCGCACCCGAGGGCCTGTTCCAGCAGCGACTGTTCATGCACTCGTTCGTCACGATCGCGAGTGCCCGCAATCGCTCGATCGGCGCGAAGCTGACGCGCCGCCAGTTCGAGTCGATGCCGCACATCGTCGTGTCGTTGACCGGGCGTTCCGGCGAGGCCTACGACCAGGTGCTCGTCGAGCAGGGCGTCAGCCGGACGGTCGCGGTGATGACGCCGCACTTCCTGATCGTGCCGCTGCTGATGGAGCGGCACCCGGAACTGATCGCGACCGTGCCGCTCGAACTGGCGAACGTGTTCGCCCGACTGGGTGTCGTGCGCGTGTTCGATCCGCCCGTTCAGCTGCCCCCGTTTGCGTTGAACCAGCACTGGCACCCGCGGTTCCACCGAGACCCGGCAATCGTGTGGCTTCGCGAGCTGGCCCGGCGAACGTTCGAGCACTATCCGCAGATCGTGACCCGTGAGCCGACACCGGCGGCGGTGGGCGGCGCGCCGCGCGCACGCCGAGGAACGTCCGGGCGCGCGGCAGCCTCGTGATGATCGTGAGTCCTGCCGCTGGCGCAGCGCCGACCACTCCTTCCCCCCGCCGGGCGACTCGCCGCCGACCTGCCTCGGCCACGGCGGCACCCCACGACCGCAAGGGGTCGGCGGCGGCGGGATGCATGCAGTTCGCTTCGCTCGGGCACGAGGCCTGCGGCGTGAAGCGCGTCGAAGGCGCGTCGGACGCAGGGGGCGCTCGATCGCCGCGGCACATCGGAAACCGAGCCCCGACGGCAAACGTCGGGGCTTCGCGTTCAGGGAGTCGTGGCCGGGCTCGGCATCCAGCACCACGGGCTGATCTCATCGCGGACACGTCAGTGGCGCGGCCTTCGCCAGACGCCCGTGAGCCATCACGAAGTGGCCGACTCTTCGCGCTCGGCGCTGCTCAGCCCGTCCTTGCGTGGCAGCGGCTTGCCGTCGAGACCACCTTGTCGCCCACGGACCGACGTCGGCGAGCGTCTCCCCCGCGACCGGCGCCATCACGCCGCCGCGGTGCCGCACGAGCGCCGGACGCCGCCGCAGCTACACGGCCGCCTGCACCATCCGCTCCACCAGCGACATCACGGCGTCGGTCTGTTGCTTCAGCGCGGACGGCGGCGGCGACGTGGCGGCCGTGGCCACGGCCAGCTTCAGCTCGGGCGCGAGCAGCGCGAACTGCCCGCCATAGCCCCACGCCCACGCCACGCGCCGGCCGTGCAGGCGCCCGGTGAACCACAGGAAGCCGTAGCCGACGTCCGCCACGTTCCCTGAGCGCCAGCTCGCGGGGCCCTGCGGCGTCAGGCTTTGCGCGACCCACGACTCCGGCAGCAGCTGACGGCCCTGCCAGCGCCCGCCGTCGAGCATCGACGCCGGCAGCTTGAGCAGATCGCGGGGCCGCATGGCCAATCCTGCGGGCGCCAGCGGGTTGCCGTCGCGGCCGCGCCGCCACTCGACGCGCCGGATGCCGAGAGGCTCGAAGAGATCGCGCGATGCCAGCGCGGCCAGATCGGCACCCTGCGCGCGCGCCAGGATCGGCGCGATCAGCGCCACCATGGCGTCGTTGTACGACCACCCGGGCGGCGTGACGGCTACACCCGGCTGGCCGAGCACATGGCGCGCCAAGGGGTTCGCCGCGGCCAGTCGGCCGAAGTGCATGGGGTCGAAGGCAAGGCCGGATCGCCCGGAGAGGATCTGTCGCAAGGTCACCGATCGCGCCGGCGAGTCGGGCACCTCGGCGGTGGCCTCGGGCAACAGCTGCGCGAGCGTGTCGTCGAGGCTCGCGATGCGGCCATCGCGCAGCGCCAGACCGACCAGCATCGAGCACACGCTCTTGGTCGCGGAGTTGATGGGCTGCAGGTCATCGGCGCTCGCGCCGGCGTAGTAGCGCTCGGCCACCAGCACGCCGCGATGCGCGACCAGCAGCGCACGCAGGCCGGGCACTGACGCCGCGGCATGCAGCGTGTCCGCCACGTCGCCGGCGCGCAGGCCGCCGGCCTCGGCCGCACCGACCTCCCAGTCGGCCGCCTCGATCCCCGCCGCCTGCCCGGCCGCGAGCGATGCGCCGAGCGCGACGAAGTTGCGTCTGCTGATCATGGGATCTCCCGCCCGGCGGCGCGATGCGTGTCGAGCTGCGGACGATACGACCGGCCCGGCCGGTCACGGCTGAGGCTCGCGCGTGCCGCAGTCAGCGCCGCGCAATTGGGAGGCGGCGACGACGGACCGGCGGCCGCGAGGGTCTGCCAGGCGATCTCGAGCTTGTCGACCCGCGACAGCGGATGCGTCGCGCCGCGATGCGGCTCCATCCAGCGCAGCGGCGCGACGCTTCAGCCGACGCGTCCGTCGACCCGCCGCTGCTGCATCACCGTGCGCCCCAGCCACAGCGCCG
>CAZFET010000030.1:5130-18742 GCA_964517545.1 uncultured Burkholderiaceae bacterium | reverse complement strand
GCTACGAGATCAAGGACCTCACGCCGCCGAACGAGATCCTGCGCGCGATGCAGGCGCAGATCACCGCCGAGCGCGAGAAGCGCGCGCTGATCGCCGCGTCGGAAGGCCGGCGCCAGGAGCAGATCAACATCGCCACCGGCGAGCGCGAGGCCTTCATCGCGCGCTCCGAAGGCGAGAAGCAGGCCGATATCAACACCGCGCAGGGCGAGGCGGCCGCGATCATCGCGGTGGCCGAGGCCACCGCCACCGCCATCCGGCAGGTGGCCGCGGCGATCCGCGAGCCCGGCGGCGAGCAGGCGGTGCAGCTCAAGGTCGCCGAGAAAGCGGTCGAGGCCTACGCGCAGCTCGCGCAGAAGAACAACACCATGATCGTGCCGGGCAACATGACCGAGGTGAGCGCGCTGATCGGCAGCGCGATGGCGCTGATCAAGGGCGCGCGCCGCGACACGGCATGAGCGTGAAGCGAGCGCGACGCGAGCCGCGATCCGCCAGGGGCTTGGCTAGAATCGCCACCTCGTCACGCGCCTCGTGACGGCATGCATCCCGCGGAGGGATGGATGAGTGGTTTAAGTCGCACGCCTGGAAAGCGTGTGTGGGTCAACAGCCCACCGCGGGTTCGAATCCCGCTCCCTCCGCCACCCCGCGGCAAGCCTCGCCTCAGCTCCCCTGCCCCGCCTGCAGCGCGTACAGCCGCGCCACGTCGGCCGTGCCGTCGGCGCCCTTGACCGCGCGCAGGGTCTTCACGCCCTTGGCCTTCTGGCCGGCGCGCAGCTGGGCGATGCCCAGGCGCAGCTGGGCTTCGTCGGGGCGCTTGAGCTGGCCCTTCGCGATGCCTTGCTCGATGAGGGCCATGCCCTTGTCGGCCTGGCCCATCGTGACGAGCTTGAAGCCCACGGCGACGAGGCCGTCGCCCGACCGTGCCGCGCCGGCCTCGGCGAGCGCCGCGTCGAGCGCGGCCTTGTCTTCCGCGAGGGTGCGGTTCACCAGGTCCTGCAGGCGCTTGTGGCGTGCCGCTTCGGTGCCCTTGCCGAGCGCGCCCGACGCGTAGCCCTGGTCGACCACGCGCTTGGCCTCGGCCGGGTAGCCGGCCTGCACGGCCAGCTGCGCCATCTCCATGAAGTCGTTGGCTTCGGTGAGGTTGCCGCTGGCCAGGCGCAGCCGGTACACGTCGAGCGCGTAGCGATCCGAGAAGCCCGGCTTGCGCTGCACGCGGCCGATGAGGTCGGCCCAGTAGCTCTTCTTCGGGTGATAGGCCGCGAGCTTCTCGATCGTCGACAGGTAGCCGGCGTTGTCGTTGATGCGCTGCTGCGCGTACGCCAGGGTCTGCAGCCGGTCCTCGGCGGGCACGCGCCCGGCCTTCTCGGTCTCGGCGATCTCGGCCTGCAGCTGCTTCGCGATGCCGGCGAAGTCGCCCGACTCGAACTGCGCCGCCGCGATGAGCTGGCGCATGTTCTGGCTGGTGCCGCCTTCGCGCAGGTGGCGCTGCGCCCACTGCACGGCCTTGGCGGTGTCCTTCGCGCGGTAGTAGCCGCTGGCCAGCGACTCCATCACGCGAAGCTGGTCGGCCTGGCTCATGCGGTTGGCCGCCACCAGGGTCTCGAAGGCCCTGGCGGCCTGGTCGTTCTCGCCGGCGCTGAGCGCGGCCGACAGGCGCATGCGCTCGACCAGGGCCGTCTCGCCGGTCGTCTTGTTGGGGACGGCATCGGCCTCGCGCACCTTGGCCAGCGCGTCCTTGAAGCGCTGCGACTTCAGCAGCTCCTGGGCCGCCTGCAGCGGCTTGCCGACCTCGGGACGCACCGCCTCCTGGCCGTGCGCGTGCAGCGCCGCGACCACGAGCGCGGCGGCGATCAGGCTGCGCGGTGTCTTCATCGTCACAGGAACTGCTCGCTGCCGATGATGCCGATCTTCTTCAACCCCAGCCGCTGTGCGGACGCGAGCACCGCGGCCACGCGGTCGTAGGTGACCAGCTTGTTGGGCCGGATGTGGATCTCCGGCTGTTCGGGCTTGACGGCGGCCTCGCTCATCTTCGCCTCGAGCGCCTGGCGCGTCTCGACCACCTCGCCGTTCCAGAGGATGGTGCCGTCGAAGTCGACGTCGATGCGCACGATCTCCGGCTCGCGCACCGCCGGCGGCGGCGTGCCGGCCGGCAGGTTCAGGTCCACCGAGTGCAGCTGGATCGGGATGGTGATGATCAGCATCACCAGCAGCACCAGCATCACGTCGATCAGCGGCGTGGTGTTGATGTCCATCATCGGCTCGGGCTCACCCGAGCCGCCGCCGCTTCCTACGCTCATGCCCATGGGCAGGTCCTCCTTGGGGCGTCGTCGATCACGAGCCGCGCGCCGGCGGCTCGGTCACGAACGAGATCTTCACGATGCCCGCGCGCTGGCATGCGAACACGATCTTGCCGACCGACTCGTAGCGCGCCGAGCCGTCGCCGCGGATGTGGATCTCGGGCTGCGGGTCGCGCACCGACACCTTCTTCAGCCGGTCGACCAGCACCTCCACGTTCGGGATCAGCAGGTCGTTCCAGTAGATGTCGCCGTCCTTGCTGACCGACAGCGTGATGTTCTCGGGCTTGCTCTGGCGCGGCTGGTTCGTCTCCTTGGGCAGCTGCACCGGGATGGAGGTGATCACGACCGGGATGGTGATCAGGAAGATGATCAGCAGCACCAGCATCACGTCCACGAGGGGCGTGGTGTTGATCTCCGAGACGACGCGGTCTTCCTCGGCACCTTCGGGTGCGCCGACGCTCATCGCCATGGCATCGCTCCTTCGGGCCGCGCGCTCAGCCGCGCGGCTGCTTGGCGCCGCCGCCGGACAGCAGCACGGAGTGCAGGTCCGAGCCGAACGAGCGCACCTGCTCGAGCGCGGTCTTGTTGCGGCGGATCAGCCAGTTGTACGCCAGCACCGCGGGCACCGCGACCGCCAGGCCGATGGCCGTCATGATCAGCGCCTCGCCCACCGGGCCGGCCACCTTGTCGATCGAGGCCTGGCCGGCCACGCCGATGGCGGTGAGCGCGTTCAGGATGCCCCACACCGTGCCGAACAGGCCGATGAACGGCGCGGTCGAGCCCACCGTGGCCAGGAAGGCGAGCCCGTCCTGCAGGCGGTTCTGCACGTTCTCGATCGCGCGCTGGATCGACATCGTGACCCAGGTGTTCAGGTCCACGTGCTGCAGCAGCCCGCCATGGTGCTTGGTGGCCTCGGCCGCCTGCGCCGCGATGAAGTGGAAGGCGCCGTCCTTGTCGAGGCCCTCGATGCCCTGCTGCACGGTCGGCGCGTTCCAGAACTTCGCCTGCGTCTGCTTGGCGTCCTTGAACAGCTTCTGCTGCTCGTACAGCTTGGTGAACAGGATGTACCAGGTGCCCGCCGACATGATGAGCAGCAGGAACAGCACGCCCTTGGACACCCAGTCGCCGTGCTGCCACATGGCCTTCAGGCCATACGGGTTCTCGAGTTCCTCGCGCGAGCCGGTCGCGGCGGCCGGCGCCGCCGGTGCCGTCGGCGCGGCGGCCGGTGCCGGCGCGGCCGTGGTCGCGGGCGCGGTGGTGGCCTCGGGTGCGGAGGCGGCCGGCGCCGCAGTCTGTGCGGCGGCGGGCACGGGCGCGAGCACGGCGCTGCCGAGCGCACAGGCCACGAGCAGGGTCGCTGCGATGGCGGGCAGTCGGGTGGGCTTGAGCATGTTCATTCCTGTCTTGATCGATGAGGTGAACGGGTCTGCGGGTCCGGGGTGGCCGATCCTGCGTGTCGGAGTTGCTGGTGCGGGCCCCGCTCGTCGCCGGGCCCGCGTCGTCACTGCAGCTTGTAGTCGATGGGCAGCAGCACTTCGACCTCGCGCCCCTGCCCTTGGCAGGTGATGGCGCGGGCGGCCTCCATGGCGCCGCGGTTGAACAGGCGGTTGGTCGAGCTCACGATGTCGGCCTTGGTGATGCCGCCGTTGGCGCCGATGGTGAGCCTGAGCGTCACGCTGCCGCGCTCGATGCCGGCGCGCAGTGCCTCGCGCGGGAAGCCCGCGTCGTTGAGCACCGCGATGTAGCCGGGGCACACCACCGCGGCCGTCATCGGTGCGGGCGGTGCCGGAGGCGCGGGCGCGGGCGCCGGTGCCTCGACCCTCGGCGCCTGCACGGGCGGCGCCTCCACCGGCGGCGGCGTGGGGGTGACCGTGATCGTCGTCTGCGGCGGCGGCGGCGTCTGCACCTGCACTTCCGGCGGCGGCACGTAGGCCGGCGGCGGCGGCGTGAACTTCGGCGGCGGCGGCAGCTCGATCTTCTCGGGCGGCGGCGGAGGCGGCTTCACCTCCTCGATGATCTTCGTCTCGATCGGCGCCTTGATCACCTGTACCACCTTGCGCGCGAGGCCCGTGACGAGGGCCCACACGATCAGCAGGTGCAGCAGGATCACCAGCCCGATGCTGACGAGGTGCTTGGTGGGGTTTCGCTGTTGTTGCGCGTAGCTCATCGGCGCTCCTCGTCGATTCGCATCGGCGGCAGCGCCGGGCGGACGTCGCGTGCGAGGGCGCGGCAGTCGGTTGGCTGGAACACGGTTCGAAGGCCGGCCGGGTGGGGCCTGGCGTGGCTGGCTGATGCAAGCGCCGGCTTGTGGCCGGCCGATCCTCGCGGACGAAACTGGAACACCGGACGGAGCGCCGACGGTGATGGCGCCGCCGGGTGTCGCCCGGCCGTCCGGAACCGAAGTGCGCGGATTTTCACCGATGCCGCGGGCACCGGGCCTGCGGAGAACCCGCAGCTTCGTTTCAAGGTGCTGTCGCGGCTCATCGGCCGATGTGCCGCGCGAGGAACTTCTCGACGCGCGTCCAGAAGTCGACGTTGGTCTTGAGCAGGCGCCAGCCGTGACCCTCGCCCGCGTACTCGACGTACTCGACGTCGCGGTTGTGGGGTTGCAGCGCCGAGCGCAACTGCCGACCGTGGTCGTAGGGCACGCGCACGTCCTCGATGCCGTAGGCCATCAGCAACGGCGCCTTGAGGCGGGCCGCCTGCTTGATGGCCGAGGTGGCGTCGAGCTGCGCGCGGTCCTTCTCGCGGTCGCCCACCAGCGCCGGCATGCCGTAGCGTGCCCACTCGCTGTCGGCCGTGTCGCTCCAGCCGACCGTGTACATCAGGTCGATGTCGGTCACGCCGACCCAGTTGACGCCGCACTTGTACATCTCGGGGTGGCGGATCAGGCCCATCACCGTGGCGTAGCCGCCGTAGCTCGCGCCGGCGATGCACACGCGGTCCTTGTCGACGATGCCGCGATCGATCAGCGCCTTCACGCCGTCGGCCACGTCGTCCTGCATCGCGAGGCCCCATTGCTTGAAGCCGCCGCTGAACAGCTTCCAGCCGTGGCCCTTGCTGCCGCGGAAGTCGGGCTCGAGCACGGCGTAGCCGCGCGACGCGATGAACTGGCGGTCGCGCTCCCACTCCCAGTCGATGCCGCGCACGTACGGTCCGCCGTGCACAAGCACCACCAGCGGCATCTTGCGACCTTCGGCGCCGCGTGGCAGCGTGAGCAGCGCCGGGATGTTCATGCCGTCGCGCGCCTTGTAGCGGATGAAGTCGCTGCGCGCCTGGGTCTTCTCGTCGATCCACGGCATGCTGGCGCCGAGCAGCGACAGCTTGCGGGCCTTGGCGTCGAGCAGGAAAAAGCGCGGCGGCGAGGCGTCGGACGACGAGCGGACCACCACGTGCGTCTGCGGGTCGCCGTGCAGGATGTTCACCCGGCCGGGCAGCGCCTTGTCCACCATCTCCTGCAGTTCGCGCCACTGCGGCACGAGCCAGTGGGTGCCGCGCGTCTCGGCGTGGTAGCGCACGCCGATCAGGCGATCGCCCTCCTCGCTGAACAGCAGGCCCGGGCCGATGGCCGGCCTGAAGGGATCGGGCTCGATGTCGAAGTCCTTCACCGACACGATCGGCTCCGGCTCGACCACGCCCTTGTCCCAGTCGAAGCGGTGGATCGCGATCGTGTCGCGACCGCCCAGGCGTGCCGCCACGTACAGGGTGCCCGCGGAGTCGATGCGCACGGGCAGGATGCCTTCACCCGTGAAGATGCCGTAGTCGCCGATCTTCTTCCACGGTGCGTCGGCCGAGGTGCGGACCCAGGTGGTGCCGCGGTCCTTCTCCTGCGTCACGACGGCACGCGCGACGTCGTTCTTGTCGAGCGCCCAGGCCACCACGTTGGTCAGCCCGCCGGCGTCGACCGCGGTACGCGCGCCGTTGCGCGAGTTGATGCGCATGAGCGTGCTGCGGAACGGCGACTCGGCGTACTCGATGGCGAAGAAGTCCGAGCTCTCTCCCGAGCGCACGCGCGAGACGAAGTTCGCGCGCGGCGGCAGGCCGCGCGAACGGCCGACGATGCCCGAGCTCTGCCCGATGAAACCTTCGTTGAGCGTGTACGGCTTGCTGCCGTCGCGGTCGATCGCGAACACGGCGTACTTGTCGCTGTCGCCGATGCCGATGCGGATGTCGGCGACCTGATAGATCAGGCGCTGGTTGTCCAGCCACGCGAAGCCCACCACGTCGGCGATGTCGTAGCCGGCGACGTTCTTGAGCTGGCGTGTCGCGACCTCCATCACCACGAGGTTCCAGCGGCCGTTGACCTCGCGGATGTACGCGAGGTGGGTGGCCGCCGGGTTGAGCCCCGCCCCGTAGAACTGCGGCAGCTTGTAGAAGTTCTCGATCGGGACGGGCGCCGACGGCGCCTGTGCCGATGCAGACGGCAGCAGGCACAGCGCGCACCACAGCGCTGCCGCCAGATGCTGCAGATGTTTCACCATGTGTGTCCTCCGCTGAACGAAAAAGGGGCCCGGTGAACCCGGGCCCCGATCGTAGCGACTGGCGAATCAGAAGAACTTGTAGTTCGCCGTGAAGTTGAAGTACCGGCCGCGCGGGTTGTAGATCCAGGGGAAGCCGAGGCTGCCGTACTGGTTCTGCGAGCCTTCGCGGCTGAACGGCACCTGCCGGTCGAACAGGTTCTTGACGATCAGACCCAGGGTGAGGTTCTTGATGCCGGAGTACTGCACGCCGACGTCGAACTCCTCGTACGCGTCGATCATGCGGCGCGTGCGGTTCTCGGTCGTGCCCGACGGCTGGTCGCTGTCGCGCATGGCCGAGGTCGAGCGCAGGCGCATCGTGGTCGTCCACGGACCCTTCTCGAAGTCGGCCGACAGCGCATTGCGCCAGCGCGGGAAGAGGAACGACGCGTTGTACTCGAAGAACTCGCCGCCCGGCTCGAACTGCTTCTGGTTCTTGGTGTAGTACGTGAGCGCGTTGCGCAGGTTCATGCGGCCCAGCGGCGTGTCGCCCACGCGCCAGCGCACGTCGAGGTCGACGCCGGAGATCTTCGCGGCGGCCACGTTCTGGTTGTTCACGAACACCAGCGCCTCACCCGACGGCGAGCGGCCGACCTGGCCCAGCGCCGCGGCCGATTCCACCGACAGCGTGCTGATCTCGTCCTTCTTGGTGATGCGCCAGAAGTCGATGCTCAGGCCGACCGTCGGGAACGGCTCGAAGATGAAGCCGAGGTTGTAGGTCTTGCCGGTCTCGGGCCGCAGGTTCGGGTTGGAGCCGCTGATCTCGTTGTACGGGAAGTTCGTGCTGGTGGTGTTGCCGAAGGCCACGCACACCGCGTTGGTCGGATCGGCCGCGCAGTCGATCGACTCGGCGCCCTGCTCCTGGCCGCCGAACAGCTGCTTCAGGCTCGGCGCCAGGAAGCTCTCGGCGTAGGAGGCGCGCACCGCGAAGCTGCTGAACGGCTGGTACTTCAGCGCCAGCTTCGGGCTCGTCTTGCTGCTGCTGTCGAAGTCGCGGCGCGTCACGACGCCAGTGACCGGATCGGCCACCGCGGCATTCAGGCCGGAGTACTGGTCGCGCCGCACGGCCGCCTGGATCTCGAGGCCCTTGATGATCGGGATCGACAGTTCGGCGAACACCGCGGTCAGGTCGCGCTTGCCGTCGACCGCCGACTGCGCAATGCTGCCGAACACGTTGCCGGCCTGCTGGTTGGCGTCGGGCTGGTCGCTCAGCGATTCCTTGTTGTAGGTGCCACCGACCGCGTACTGCAGCGGGCCGCCGGCCAGTTCCATGATCTGGCCGCTGAACTTGCCGTTCACGAACGTCAGGTCCGACTTGCCCTCGCGCTTCGGGCGCAGGCGCAGCGCGTCGACCGCGGCCGTCGGGTTCGTGTTGCTGGTCGGGTCGATCGTGCCCGCGGCGATCGCGGCGAAGAACGCCGCCTGGTCGAGGTAGTTCGAGTCCTGGTTGGTGACCTTGCTGGTGCCCTTGCCGACCGCGACGTCCCAGTCGATCGAGCCGAACGTGCCCTCGACGCCGACCGTGGCCTGCGTCATCGAGCCGGTGCGCTCGGTCGTGCGCGGGCCCACCTGCAGGAAGCGGCCAGCCACCAGGCGGCCGAGCGCGTCGACGAACAGACCCGGCGCCGGCTGCGCCAGGAACGTGTCTTCGGTGCGCGAGTGCATGACCTCGCCGAACACTCGCATGTTCGGGCTGATCTTCACGTTGCCGATCACCAGGCCGCTCAGACGGTCGGCCGGGTTCACGCTCTCGAGGATGGTCTTGCTGAAGTCGAACGCGCAGACGCCGGTGGCGGGGTTGAAATCCTCCGGCGGGCAAGGCCGTACCGTGCCCAGCGCCGCAAAGGTGGCCGGGTCGAGGATGTTGCCGGACGGGTGGAACAGGCTGCGCGAGTCGGTGCCGCCCGGATAGCGACGCCAGTCGGCCGAACGCGTGATGTCGCGCGCCGTGCGCGGCAGGCCGTCGCGCTTGAAGTAGTCGAGCGCGGCCAGCACGTTGAAGCCCTGGCTCTCGAGGTCGCCGATGCCGAAGGTCACGCCCAGCGGCGTCTCCTTGGCGTCGTTGCGGCTGCTCACGCCGTAGCCCACGCGCGCCTCGAGGCCGCTGTAGTTCTTGCGGGTGATGAAGTTGATGACGCCGGCCACCGCGTCGGCGCCGTAGATCGCCGAGCCGCCGTCTTTCAGCACCTCGATGCGCTCGATCGCGCTGACCGGGATGCTGTTGACGTCGACCGCCGCGCCCGCGCCGCTGCCGTCGTGCAGGGCGTTGACCGGCAGGCGACGGCCGTTCAGCAGGATCAGCAAGTTGCGCTCGGACAGGCCACGGATCTGCAGGTTCGTGGTACCCGAGCCCGACGGCGAGTTGCCCGTCAGGTCACCCTGGTCGTCGATGTCGAGCGACGCGATGTTCTTGACCAGTTCGGTGATCGTCGTCGCGCCGGTGCGCTCGATGTCCTTGCGGCTGTAGACCTCCACCGGTGCCGGGCCTTCGGCCTGCACGCGCTTGATGGCCGAGCCCGTGATCTCCACGCGCTCGAGGGTCTGGGGTTGCTGGGCGAGAGACGGCGTTGCCGCCAGCATCATCCCGCCTCCGAACGCGAGGGCGAGCGCGCTGTGCAGCTTGGTTCTCTTGAAGACCATGAGGCAGCTCCTGCAGATAGGCCAAAGTTGATCGATAGACCTGGTTCGCGAGCAAGCCGCGTACCGGCTTTGTGGACCGGTCACTGCCCGTCTGCGCGAACACGTCTTGGAATTGTCACGGACGCTTTCAATCGATTTCTCTCAGGGAAACCCTCGTCGCGCGCGCGCCTAGAGACTTGTCCCTAGGCCTCTCGCCGCCGTGCGTTGGCCGTCGGCAACACGGCACGCCGGTCCGCGCGATCGCGGGTGGACGTGGCCGACGCGGCGCCTCAGGCCGCGACGCGCACGCGCGGCACCGCCGCGAGCAACGAGCGCGTGTACGCGTGCTCCGGCGCGCCCAGCACGCGCTCGGCCGGCCCCGACTCGACCAGCCGTCCCGCGCGCATCACCGCCACGTCGTCGGCCAGGTACTCCACGACGCCGATGTTGTGCGTGATGAACAGGTACGACACCCCCAGCGTGCGCTGCAGCTCGTCAAGAAGGTTCAGGATCTGCGCCTGCACCGACACGTCGAGCGCCGAGGTCGGCTCGTCGCACACGATCAGGCGCGGGCGCACCGCCAGCGCGCGCGCGATGGCGATGCGCTGGCGCTGGCCGCCGCTGAATTCGTGCGGGTAGCGGTCGAGCGCGTCGCGCCGCAGGCCGACCTGCTCGACCAGCTCGCCGATGCGCGCCGCGCGGGCGGCCGCATCCATCTCCGGCCGCAGCGCGATCAGCCCTTCCTCGAGGATGTCGACCACGCGCATGCGCGGGTTCAGCGACGCGAACGGGTCCTGGAAGATGATCTGGATGCTGCGCCGCGCCTCGACCAGCGCGTCGCCCTCGAGCGCGAACAGGTCGAGCCCGCCCAGCAGCGCGCGGCCCTCGATCGTGGCGAGGTGGCGCAGCAGCTGCACGATGGCCTTGCCGGTGGTGGTCTTGCCGCAGCCCGACTCGCCCACCAGCGCCAGGGTGCGGCCGGTGGCGATCGAGAAGCTCACGCCGTCGACCGCGTCGAACCAGCCGCGCGCGCGCTGCAGCAGGCCCTTGCGGATGGGAAAGCGCACGCGCAGGTCCTGCACGTCCAGCAGCGGCGCCCCGCCGTCGACCGACGCCTGTACGCCGGCCGGGGCCGCTCGCGCCACGGCCGGCGCGGCAGCGGCGGTCGCTGCCCCGGGCTGGTACAGCAGGCAGCGCACCGATCGCTCGCCGCTGTCGATCAGCTCGGGCGCCGTGGTCGCGCAGTGCGCCATCGCGCGGTCGCAGCGCGGCGCGAAGCGGCAGCCCTCGAAGTGCTGGTGCAGCGGCGGCACCGTGCCGCGGATCGCGGCGAGCGCCGAGCCGCGCTTGGCGGCGTCGGGCAGCGCGCGCAGCAGCAAGGTGGCGTACGGGTGCTTCGGCGCCGAGAAGAACTCGTCGGCCGGCGCGACCTCGACCACCTGCCCGGCGTACATGAGCGCCACGCGGTGCGCCATGCCGGCCACCACGCCGAGGTCGTGCGTGATGAGCAGCATGCCCACGCCCTGCTCGCGCTGCAGCTGCCGCAGCAGCTCGAGGATCTGCGCCTGGATCGTGACGTCCAGCGCCGTGGTCGGCTCGTCGGCGATCAGGAAGTCGGGCTCGGCGGCCAGGGTCATCGCGATCATCACGCGCTGCTTCTGGCCGCCGGACAGGCGGAACGGGTACTCGTCGATGCGGCGCTCGGGCTCGGGGATGCCGACGCGGCGCAGCCATTCGACGGCCTTGGCGCGCGCAGCGTCGCCGCGCAGCGGCGTGTGCGCCTCGATCGCCTCGACGATCTGCTCGCCCACGCGCATCACCGGGTTCAGGCTGGTGGCCGGCTCCTGGAAGATCATGCCGATGCGCCCGCCGCGGATGCGGCGCATCGAGCGTTCGGGCAGCGCCAGCACGTCGACCTCGCCCGGCGTCGGGCCCTGCGTGTCGACGAGGCGCACGTCGCCGCGCGTGATGCGGCCGTTGTCGGGCAGCAGGCGCATGAGGGCCAGCGCCGTCATGCTCTTGCCGCAGCCCGACTCGCCGACCAGCGCGAAGGTCTCGCCGCGCTCGATGGCCAGGGACAGGCCGTCGACCGCCTTGACCAGCCCCGCGTCGGCGTCGAGGCCGACTTCCAGTTCGCGTGCGCTCAGCATCGCGGGCTCACCTCACCGGACCGAACCGCGCCCGCGCACGGAACACGCGGGCGCGCGGATCGAAGGCGTCGCGCACGCCGTCGGCGAACAGGTTGGCCGCCAGCACCAGCGTCACCATGAAGGCGAAGGCCGCGGCGAACGACCACCAGATCACCGGGTCGCGGCTCATCTCGCTGCGCGCCAGGTTGATCATCCCGCCGAAGCTGTTCATCGAGGGATCGACCCCGACTCCCACGTAGCTCAGCACCGCCTCGTACAGGATGAGGCCCGAGAACTCGAGCACCGTGGTGATCAGCACCAGGTGCATCACGTTGGGCAGCACGTGCCTCGCCATGATGCGCACGTGCCCCACGCCGAACGCGGTGGCGGCCTGCACGTACTCGAGCTCGCGCAGCTTCATCGTCTCGGCGCGCAGCAGGCGGCACAGCCCCGCCCAGCCGGTGAGCCCGAGGATCACGCACAGCAGGAAGATGCGCAGGTCGGCGCGCTCGGCGCCGGTCTCGAACAACTCGGGGTGCTTGTCGATGAACACCTGCACCATCAGCACGCATGCGGCGATCAGCAGCACGCCGGGCACCGACGACAAGGTCGTGTACAGGTACTGGATCACCTCGTCGACCCAGCCGCGGAAGTAGCCCGCCGCGACGCCGAAGACGATGGCGAACGGCAGGGTCGCGATGGTGGCCAGGGTGCCGATCACGAACGCGGTGCGCACGCTCTTGAGCGCCTGGTACAGCACGTCGTTGCCGGTGCGGTCGGTGCCGAACACGTGGTAGTGGCCGGCCAGCGCGACCACCGGCCCGACCAGCACGCACACCGCGGCGAAGGTCAGCAGCAGCGCGCGCAGCGGCAGGTCGGTGCGATTGCCGGCGATGCGCGCGGCGGCTTCGCGCCAGCCGATGCGCTGGCGCCGCGCGTGGACGGCGGCCACCAGCGCGGCAACGGCCAGCGCGAGCATCAGGCCGACGACGACGCTGGCGGCCGTGCGCGCGAGCAGGTCGGGCACCCACTGCGTGGCGGGATCCGTCAGGTGCGCGCCGCCGAACTGCAGCCGCGGCAGCACGCGCTCGGTGCGATCGCCTTGCTGCCGCGACTCCTTGGTGAAGCCCTGATAGGCCAGCGGGATCGAGTACGTCGCCTCGCGCGACTCGACCAGCGGCGCGAGCAGCGCATCGAGCACCGACTGCGTGCGCGTGTCGTAGGCCGTCGCCGTGCCGGCCTGCCCCGGCAGCGCCGCACGGTAGTGCAGGCTGTCCAGCAAGGTGATCGCGAGGAACAGCGACAGCACCAGCGCCGAGCACGCGGCCGGCGCATCGCGGAACACCTTGAGCCAGTTGGCGCGCAGGTTCGGCTTCGCGCGCACGCGCCACACGTACGCGGCGAGCGCGGCCAGCATGAGCCACAGCACGGCGTCGGTCCACAGCACGACCGGCTTGAATCCCATGGTCAGCGCCCTGCCCTCATGTGCCCGCCTTCATGCGTCGATCCTCACGACAGCCGCACCCGCGGATCGGCCCACGTGTACGCGATGTCGATGACGACGTAGGTCGCGATGTACAGCAGCGAGCCGAGGAAGACCATCGAGCGCACGATGGCGAAGTCCTGCCCGCCGATGGCGTCGATCACGTACGCGCCCAGCCCCGGGATGCCGAAGAAGCTCTCGAACACGAGGCTGCCGAGGAACACGTACGGCAGGTAGGCGCCGGCCGACGTGATGATCGGGATGAGCGCATTGCGGAACACGTGGCGGAACAGCACCACCTGCTCGGCCAGACCCTTGGCGCGCGCCGTGCGCACGTAGTCCTTGCCGACCTCCTCGAGGAACATCGCGCGGTACAGGCGCGCCTCGCCGCCCAGCCGCGACAGCAGCGCCAGCAGCACCGGCAGGATCAGGAACTTCACCGCGTCGAGCCCGCCCGAGTAGCCCGAGATCGGCACCAGCTTGAACAGCTTGGAGAACAGGAACTGCCCCACGATGATGTAGAAGAGCGCCGAGATCGACAGCAGCAGCACGCAGCCGACGACGCCCCAG
>CAZFET010000030.1:392-5120 GCA_964517545.1 uncultured Burkholderiaceae bacterium | reverse complement strand
GCCACGGCCCGCGAGTCGGGACGGCGCAGGAAGAGGAACAGCGGCACGGCCAGCTGCAGGCTCGCGACCATGCGCGTGGCGATCTGGTGGCCGATGTCGCCGGCGCTCTCGGCGTCGGCGCGACCGAAGTCGAACGTGAACAGCGAGACCGAGCGCTCCCAGAAGATCGTGTTCGTGAGCCTGGCCGCGCCTTCGGCCTTGTCGTTCCAGTACAGCGGCTTGTCGTAGCCGCGCACGGCCTTCCAGTTCTGGATCTGCTCGGCCGTCACGCGCTTGCCGCCGATGTTCAGCCGCGCCATGTCGTCGGGCGTGTTGACCGTGAAGAACAGGAAGAAGGTCGCGAGGTTGACGCCCACGAGGATGAGAAAGCCGTAGGCGATGCGGCGGACGACGTAGTTCAGCATGCGCCCCTCACGCGGCCGCCGGCTTGGCGGTCATGCGCTCGCGCCGCCCGAACGAGCGCCACGCGGCCCACACGGCGCCCAGCAGCGCGAGCGCGAGCAGCAGCGGCGGCCACCACGACGGCCGGTTCCACTCGCGCTGCTTCGCCACGCGCAGCGCGGGGTCGAGGCGGTAGTACTTGGCCATGTCGCGGATCAGGATGCTCGGCTTGCCGTTGTAGACCCACTGGTGATAGGCGCCCGAGGCCCACGGGAAGAAGCCCCAGGCCCACGGCGCGTCTTCGCGGGCGATCGCGACCATCTCGTCGATCAGCTTCTGCTTGGCCGGGCCGTCGTCGAGGAAGCGCAGCTGCTGGTAGCGCCGGTCGTATTCGGCGTTCTCCCAGTTCGCCGCGTTCTCGCCGTCGTGCTTGCTCTTGCTGTTGGGGCCGTACAGCAGGAACAGGTAGTTCTCGGCGTCCGGATAGTCGGCCAGCCAGCCCCACCAGAAGATCTGGTGGCGGCCCTTGCGCACCTTGTCCTGGAACTGGTTGTAGTCGGTGGCGCGGATCTCGAGCTGCACGCCGAGCTTGGCGAACTGCTTGACCATCCAGTCGAGCTCGGACTTCAGCTCCGGCGTCGGAGCCCGCTGGTAGTCGTAGTTCAGCACCAGCGGGCGGCCGGTCTTCGCGTCGCGGCCGTCGGGATAGCCGGCCTCGGCCAGCAGGCGCTTCGCATGCTCGATCGGGCGGCGCACCACCCGCCCGTCGGCCAGCTCGGGCGTCACCGGTTTCACGCCCTCGGGCGTGCCCTGGCGCGAGCCGAACAGGCCGGCCGGCAGCGGACCCATCGCGGTCTCGCCGCCCTTCTTGGGGAACACGCGGCTGTACTCCTCCCAGTCGATGGCGATCGACAGCGCCTGGCGCAGCTTGCGGTTCTTCTGCTGCTGCTCGGGCGTGTCGCCCTTGCCGATGACCGGGTCGAGCCAGTTGAAGCCGAGGTACCAGTTGGTGAGGTCGGGCTGCTGCGGCAGCTTCAGGCCCTTGGCCGTGTAGTCGGCGCGCACGCGCTCGCTGTCGGCCATGTCGAGGTTGTATTCGATGCCGTACTCGCTGCGCTCGATCTCGGGCACGTCGAGGTAGCCCTGCAGGAACTTCGCCTTCAGCGGCACGGCCTCCTTCTCCATCGTGTACACGATGGTGTCGATGAAGGGCATGGTCTTGCCGCAGTCGGCCAGCAGGCCCGCTTCCTTGTCGCCCGGCGCGCCTTCGCACGGGTACGGCTCGCCGCGATAGTGGGGGTTGCGCTGGAGCACGTGGCGGCGGTCCTGCGTGTACTCCACCGCCATGTACGGGCCGGTGCCCACGGGCCAGGTGTTCAGGCTCAGGCCGTTGCGCGCCATGCCGGGCTGCGCGTAGAAGGCGTCGGCCTCCCACGGGATCGGCGCCATGAAGGTCATGGCCAGCCAGTACTTCCACTGCGGGTACTTGCCGTGGATGCGGATGCGCAAGGTGTACGGGTCCGGAGCGCTCGCGCCTTCGAGCGGCCACTTGCGGAAGTCGAGAAAGGGCTTGTCGAGTGCCGCGGGGTCGCGGCCCGCCAGCAGCTTGGCGTCCTCGGCACGGATCAGCTTGCCGTACTCCTTCAGCCCGATCACGTACTCCGAGAAGATGCCGAAGATCGGCGCCTGGATGCGCGTGGTGGCGTGGCGCTTGAGCGCGTAGACGAAGTCGTCGGCCACCAGCTCGCGCGTGCCCTGGTGCTCGAACTCCAGCGGCGAGCGGCGCTTGCCCACCTCGCCCGGCTTCATCGAGTGGTAGACGTAGCGGCCCTGCGCGTCCTTCGCGAACGCCGGGTGCGGCGCGTAGCGGATGCCGCGCTTGATGGGGATGTCGTACACGCTCTCGGCGATCTGCTCGCCGGGCGCGTCGTCGGGCAGCGGCTTGCCGTCCTTGTCGAGGTAGCGCGGCTGCACGACCGCCGCCGCCGCCTTCGGGATCAGCTCGTACGGCCGCTTCAGGTAGTGGTAGCCGTACAGCGGCTCGTAGACCTGGTAGGTGATCGGCGTCTCGTTGTTCGAGTACGAGGCCGTCGGGTCGAGGTAGCGCGGCGAGCGTTCGCTGAACGCGGTGAACAAGGTGTTGGTGGCGGCCGCGCCGTCGGGGTGCGGGCTGTTGTCGCACGCCGCGAGCACCAGGGCCGACAGGCCGGCCACGACGGCGGCCAGCGGCCTTGCCATCGTGCTGCGCAGCGTCTGCAGACCTCCCGTCATGCGGCCCCCTTTGTCGCCGACCTCGCGATCGCACCGCGCGGGTGGGCGGTGGACCGACAAACAACGAGCCCCGCAGGAGCGTCGGCTTGTGGCCGGGCCGTTGCGAGGCTGGCCGGAATGATAAGCGCCGCGCCGCGTGCGCCCGCTCAGGGTTTCGCCCGGTGCGATCTGGAGAGGCCTGTCGACGCGCGCGGCGTCGCGCCGCCGTTCACCAGCCGAGCAGCACGTCGCGACCCTGCACCGCGAGCGTGGCGCGCGCGCCGACCGGCAGGGTCACCTTCGTCGCGACGTGGCCGAACGGCAACCCGGTCAGCAGCGGCGTGCGCGTCGTGGCGCGAACGTGCGCGACCATGCGCGCGAACGTGTAGCCGCGATCCAGCGGCGACGGCTTCCAGTCGCTGAAGGCGCCGAGCACGACGGCCTTCTGGCGGTCGAGCACGCCGGCCTGCTGCAGCTGCAGCAGCATGCGCTCGACGCGGTACGGATGCTCGTTGACGTCCTCGATGAACAGGATGCCGCCCTTCACGTCGGGCCAGTGGCGCGTGCCGAGCATGGACACGACCATCGCGAGATTGCCGCCCCACAAGGTGCCGCGCGCGAGCAGTCCGTCGAAGCCGGGCTCCGTGCGGAAGCCCACCGCCTCGAGCTCGCCCGACATGGCCTCGACGAAACACGACGCCGTGACGTCGTCGACCACCTCGACGCGCTTCTCGCCGTGCTCGCCCGCTTCGCGGCCGAAGTCGAAGCAGGCCATCGGGCCGGCCCAGCTGCGCGCGCCGCGATGGGCCAGCAGCGCGAGCTGCAGCACCGTGAAGTCGCTGTGGCCGACCCAGCGCGTGCCGCGCTCGACGCTGCGCGCCAGCTTCTTCCAGTCGATGCGGTCGAGCAGCCGCGACAGCCCGTAGCCACCGCGCGTGGCCATCGCGATCGGCGGTGCCTCGTCGGCCACGCGGTGCAGCGCGGCCAGGCGCGTGTCGTCGTCGCCGGCGAAGCGCTGGTGCTTCGCCAGCGCGGCCTCGTCGATGCGCACCGCGAAGCCCATCGCGCCGAGGCGCTTCGCCGCCCGGCGCAGCACCGCCGCCTGCGCGACCACGCCGGACGGCGAGAACAAGGTGAGCGCGTTCGGCGTCGCGCTCATTCCGGCGGCCTGTCGAGGTCGATCACGGTGGGCAGCGGGATCGGCTCATCGGTGCCTTCGTCGACGCCTTGATCGACGGCCGCGAGGTCGGCCGGCTCGCGGCCGCTGCCGCGCTCACCGTCGCGCATCGCCTTGTGCTGTGCGCGACGCTCGGCGAAGAAGTCGCGCAGCAGCGCGCCGGCAGCATCGGCCAGCACGCCGCCCGACACGGCCGTGTGATGGTTGAGCTGGCGCTGCGCGAACAGGGCGATCACAGAGCCGGCCGCGCCGGCCTTCGTCAGGGACTGGCTGAGTTGGGGCGCCGGGCCGCGCGCCGGCCAATACCTGCTCCTGGCCGCCAAGGCCCGCGCCCTGCTCTTGGGCCGCACCAACGTGGGCTGCGAGGACATCCGCCAGGTCGCCCACCCCGTCCTGCGCCATCGCGTCTTCTGCAACTTCAACGCGGCCAGCGAGGGCCTCGACGCCGACAAGGTCATCGACCGCTTGCTGAAGGACGTCAAGGAGCCGACCGAGGAGAGCTACGGCGCGCGGGGCTGAGCCGCGCCCCTTCCCGGAGTCCCGCATGGTCCAGGCCCGCCGCTACGCCTACCTCACCCCCGACACCGTCAACCGCTTCGAGAACCTGGAGCTGTTGGCGCGCGGGATCGTGGAAGGCTTCATCTCGGGCCTGCACCGCTCGCCGCATCACGGCTTCTCCGTCGAGTTCGCCGAGTACCGCGAGTACGTGCCGGGCGACCCCATCCGCCACATCGACTGGACCGCCTACGCCCGCAACGACCGCGTGGTCATCCGGCAGTACGAGCAGGAGACCAACCTGCGGGCGACCCTGCTGCTGGACTGTTCCCGCTCGCTCAACTTCAAGTCCGGCTCCGCGCTCACCAAGTTCCAGTACGGCTGTTACACCGCCGCCGCCCTGATCTACCTCCTCAACCGCCAGC
>CAZFET010000030.1:0-382 GCA_964517545.1 uncultured Burkholderiaceae bacterium | reverse complement strand
CCCGGCGCTGCGGGAGATGCTCCTGCACCTGGAGGGCATCGTGCCGGGCGGCGAGACGCGGCTGGCGGAGGTCTGCCACGAGATGGCGGAACGGCTGCCCCGTCGCTCCATGGTGATCCTGGTCACAGACCTCTTCGACGACCCCGATGCCGTCGCCGCCGCGCTGCGCCACATGCGCTACCGCCGCCACGAGGTCCTCTGCTTCCACCTTCTCGACGACCACGAACTCAACTTCCCCTACCGCGGGCTGATCGACTTCAAGGACCTGGAGACGGGGGAGCGCATCGAGGTGGAGGCGGAACTGATCCGCGACGCGGTGGTGGACAGCGTCCGGGAGTTCGTCGGCGCCTACCGCAAGCTGTGCGGCGACCTGCGGATCGAT
>CAZFET010000029.1:10615-19089 GCA_964517545.1 uncultured Burkholderiaceae bacterium | reverse complement strand
TCGGGGAAGAAGTTGATGATGCGGTCGAGCGCCTGGTTGGCGCTGTTCGCGTGCAAGGTGGCCATGCACAGGTGGCCGGTCTCGGCGAACGCGATCGCGTGGTCCATCGTCTCGCGGTCGCGGATCTCGCCCATCAGGATGACGTCGGGCGCCTGGCGCAGCGAGTTCTTCAGCGCGATGCCCCAGTCGTCGGTGTCCACGCCGATCTCGCGCTGCGTGACGATGCAGTTCTTGTGCGGGTGCACGAACTCCACCGGGTCCTCGACCGTGATGATGTGGCCGTAGGAGTTCTCGTTGCGGTAGTCGATCATCGCGGCCATCGACGTGCTCTTGCCCGAGCCGGTGGCGCCGACGAAGATCACCAGCCCGCGCTTGGTGAGCGCGATGTCCTTCAGGATCTGCGGCAGCCCGAGGCCGTCGATGGTCGGCAAGGTCTGCGGGATCGTGCGCAGCACGAGGCCGACGTTGCCCTGCTGGATGAACGCGTTGACGCGAAAGCGCCCGATGCCCTGCGGCGCGATCGCGAAGTTGCACTCCTTGGTGCGCTCGAACTCCGCGGCCTGCTTGTCGTTCATGATCGCGCGCGCCAGCGCCACGGTGTGCTGCCCGGTCAGCGGCTGCGGCGACACCTTCGTGATGCGCCCGTCGACCTTGATGGCCGGCGGAAACTCGGCCGTGAGAGAGAGGTCCGGGCCGGTGCGCGGGATGATCAGGCGCAGCAGGTCGTTGATGAATTTCGAGGCCTGGTCGCGTTCCATCGCGCGCTCCTGTCAGTCGATCGGTGGTACGCCCCGCCGCTCAGCCGGGGAAGTTCTCGGGGAACTTGGCCTTGCCACGGGCCTCGGCCGGCGAGATCACGTTGCGCCGCACCAGGTCGGTCAGGCACTGGTCGAGCGTCTGCATGCCCATGTTGTTGCCGGTCTGGATCGACGAGTACATCTGCGCGATCTTGTTCTCGCGGATCAGGTTCCGGATGGCCGCGGTGCCGAGCATGATCTCGTGCGCCGCCACGCGGCCCGAGCCGTCCTTGAGCTTGCACAGGGACTGCGAGATCACCGCGACGAGCGACTCCGACAGCATCGCGCGCACCATCTCCTTCTCGGCCGCGGGGAACACGTCGACGATGCGGTCGATCGTCTTGGCCGCGCTCGACGTGTGCAGGGTCGCGAACACCAGGTGTCCGGTCTCCGCCGCGGTGAGCGCGAGGCGGATCGTCTCGAGGTCGCGCATCTCGCCCACCAGGATCACGTCCGGGTCCTGGCGCAGCGCCGAGCGCAGCGCGTTGGCGAAGCTCAGGGTGTGCGGGCCGACCTCGCGCTGGTTGACCAGGCACTTCTTCGACTCGTGCACGAACTCGATCGGGTCCTCGACGGTGAGCACGTGGCCGTACTCGTTCTCGTTGAGGTGGTTGATCATCGCGGCCAGCGTGGTCGACTTGCCCGAGCCCGTGGGCCCCGTCACCAGCACCAGGCCGCGCGGCTTCAGCGACAGCTCGGCGAACACCTTGGGCGCGGCCAGCTGCTCCAGGGTCAGGATCTTCGACGGGATGGTGCGGAACACCGCGCCGGCGCCGCGGTTCTGGTTGAACGCGTTGACGCGAAAGCGCGCGAGGCCCTGGATCTCGAACGAGAAGTCGCACTCCAGCGTCTCCTCGTACGCCTTGCGCTGCGCATCGTTCATGATGTCGTACACCATGTCGTGCACCGCCTTGTGATCCAGGGGGTCCACGTTGATGCGGCGCACGTCGCCGTGCACGCGGATCATCGGCGGCAGGCCGGCGGACAGGTGCAGGTCGGATGCCTTGTTCTTGACCGAGAACGCGAGCAGTTGCGTGATGTCCATGAGGGCCCGGCGATGAGCGGGCGTGCGGATTTCACGCCCGGTGAGTACATACTCTCGACGCATTATGGCGACGATCGAGGCGAAGTTACAACAAGTGCGAGAGCGCGTCGCGCATGCCTGTGCAACAGCCCGCCGCCCCGTGCGAAGCGTCACGTTGCTCGCCGTGAGCAAGACCTTCGGCGCGCAGGCGGTGCGCGAGGCCGTCGCGGCCGGCCAACGCGAGTTCGGCGAGAACTACGTGCAGGAAGCGCTCGACAAGATGCACGCGCTGGCCGACCTGCGCGCGCAGCTCGTGTGGCATCTGATCGGCCCGCTGCAGTCGAACAAGACGCGCGTCGTGGCCGAGTCGTTCGACTGGGTGCACACGGTCGATCGCCTGAAGATCGCCGAGCGGCTGTCGGCGCAGCGGCCGCAGGCGCTGCCGCCGCTGAACGTGTGCCTGCAGGTCAACGTGAGCGGCGAGGCCAGCAAGAGCGGCGTCGCGCCCGCTGACGTGGCCGACCTCGCGCTCGCGGTCGCGAGGCTGCCGCGTCTGGCGCTGCGCGGGCTGATGTCGATCCCCGCGCCGGCCGAGGGACTCGACGCGCAGCGCCGTCCGCACCGCGCGCTGCGCGAGCTGCTCGCGGCCGTCAACGCGCGCGGGCTCGCGCTGGATACCTTGTCGATGGGCATGAGCCACGACCTCGAAGCGGCCGTGCTCAAAGGCGCGACGATCGTGCGCGTGGGCAGCGCGATCTTCGGCGAGCGCGCGAAGACGGCTTGAAGACGGGGGCCCGACGGGCGCGGGCGCCGGCGCGCTCAGCCGCCGCGCCGCTTCGACCAGTAGTGCAGGAACTCGCCGACTACGCCGCGGCGGAAGGCGAGCACGCACACGATGAAGATCAGGCCCGTGACGAGCGTCACCGACTCGCCCAGGCCGTTGAACCAGTTGATGCCGGTCGCGCTGGCGAGCGCCTTGCCGAGGTCGCCGATCTTGTTCTCGAGCGTGATGACGATGAGCGCGCCGACGATCGGGCCGAACATCGTGCCCATGCCGCCCACCAGGGTCATCAGGATCACGAGGCCCGACGTCGTCCAGATCGCGTCGGTGAGGGTCGCGAAGCCGAGCACCAGGGTCTTGGTCGCGCCGGCCAGGCCGGCGAGCGCGGCCGACAGCACGAAGGCCACGAGCTTGAAGCGGTCGGTGTCGTAGCCCAGCGAGATGGCGCGCGACTCGTTCTCGCGGATCGCCGTGAGCACCTGGCCGAACGGCGAGTGCACGATGCGGTAGATCAGCCAGAACGCGCCGATGAAGATCGCGAGCACCACGTAGTACAGGACCAGGTCGCTGCCCAGGTCCAGCCCGAGCAGCGAGCCGCGCGGCACGCCTTGCAGGCCGTCTTCGCCGCCGGTGAACTTCGCCTGCAGGAAGAAGAAGTACAGCATCTGCGCCAGCGCGAGCGTGATCATCGAGAAGTAGATGCCGCTGCGGCGGATCGCCAGCCAGCCGAACGCCAGCCCGACCGCGCCGGCCATCAGCGCGCCGAACACCACGCCGGCCAGCGGCGGGAAGCCCCACACCTTGAGCGCGTGGCCGGCCGCGTAGGCGGCGGTGCCGAGGAAGGCCGCGTGGCCGAAGCTCAGCAAGCCGGTGAAGCCGATCAGCAGGTTGAAGGCGCACGCGAACAGCGCGTAGCACAGCACCTTCATCACGAAGATCGGATACGCACCGGCCAGCGGCAGCGCCGCCACCGCGGCGAAGAACACGGCGTAGCGCAGCAGCGGGGAGGCGAGCGTCGTGTTCATCTCAGCGCTCTTTCCCGAACAGTCCGGCCGGGCGGATCAGCAGCACGATCGCCATGATCACGAACACCACCGTGTTCGACGCCTCCGGATAGAACACCTTGGTCAGGCCCTCGATCACGCCGAGCCCGAGGCCGGTGACGATGGAGCCGAGGATCGATCCCATGCCGCCGATCACGACCACCGCGAACACCACGATGATCAGGTTGCTGCCCATCAGCGGCGTGACCTGCAGGATCGGCGCGGCCAGCACGCCGGCGAAGGCGGCGAGCGCCACGCCGCCGCCGTAGGTGAGCGTGACCATGCGCGGCACGTTGATGCCGAAGGCCTGCACGAGACGCGGGTTCTCGGTGCCGGCGCGCAAGGTGGCGCCCAGCGGCGTCTTCTCGATCAGCGCCCAGACCGCGAGGCACACGACGATCGAGGCCACCACCACCCACGCGCGGTAGTTCGGCAGCACCATGAAGCCGAGGTTGGTGGCGCCGGTCAGCGCGTCGGGCACCGGATACGGCTGGCCCGAGACGCCGTAGAACGAGCGGAAGACGCCCTCGGTGACCAGCGTGATGCCGAAGGTCAGCAGCAGGCCGTACAGGTGGTCGAGCTTGTACAGCCACTGCAGCATCGTGCGCTCGATCACGATGCCCAGCGCGCCCACCACCAGCGGCGCGATCACGATCATCGCCCAGTAGTTGAGGCCGAGGTACTCCAGCCCCATCCACGCGAGGAAGGCGCCCATCATGTACAGGGCGCCGTGCGCGAAGTTGATGATGTTGAGCATGCCGAAGATCACGGCCAGCCCGAGCGACAGCATCGCGTAGAACGAGCCGTTCACCAGGCCGAGCAGCAGCTGGCCCAGCAGGGCCTGCAGCGGAATGCCGAAGATCTCCGTCATGCTGTCGATCGATCAGGGGTTCGCGCGGACGCTCACTTCTTGACCAGCGGGCACTTCGAGTCGGCCAGCTTCGTGTAGGCCTCGTCGGCCGGGATGCGCTGCGCGACCTTGTAGTAGTCCCACGGCTCCTTCGACTCGGCCGGCGACTTCACCTGCATCAGGTACATGTCGTAGCGGTGCCGGCCGTCCGGGCCGATCTTGCCGCCCTTGGCGAAGAAGTCGTTGACCGGCGTGGCCTTCATGTGCGCCATCACCTTGTCGGCGTCGTCGGTCTTGGTCGCCTCGACGGCCTTCAGGTAGTGCAGGGTGGCCGAGTAGTCGGCGGCCTGCAGCATCGACGGCATGCGCTTCATCTTCTCGAAGAAGCGCTTGGACCAGGTGCGCGCCTCGGGGCTCTGGTTCCAGTACCAGCCGTCGGTCAGGTACATGCCCTCGGTGGCCTTCAGGCCCAGCGAGTGCACGTCGTTGATGAACATCAGCAGGCCGGCGAGCTTCATCGACTTCGTGATGCCGAACTCGTTGGCCGCCTTGATCGAGTTGATCGTGTCGCCGCCCGCGTTCGCGAGGCCGAGGATCTGCGCCTTGCTGGCCTGCGCCTGCAGCAAGAAGGAGCTGAAGTCGCTGGCCGACAGCGGGTGCTTCACGCTGCCCAGCACCTGGCCGCCGGCCTTCTGCACCACCGCCGTGGTGTCGGCCTGCAGCGACGCGCCGAACGCGTAGTCGGCGGTCAGGAAGAACCAGGTCTTGCCGCCGGACTTGACCACCGCGTTGCCGGTGCCGTTGGCCAGCGCGACCGTGTCGTAGGCGTAGTGGATGGTGTACGGCGAGCAGTCCTCGTTGGTCAGGCGGGCCGTGGCCGCGCCGATCACGATGTACGGCTTCTTCTTCTCGGCCGCGATCTTGGCCATCGCGAGCGCGGCGCCGGAGTTGGTGCCGCCGATCAGCATGTCCAGGCCCTGCGTGTCGAACCACTCGCGCGCCTTGCTGGCGGCCACGTCGGCCTTGTTCTGGTGGTCGGCGAACAGCACCTCGATCTTCTTGCCGGCCGCCTGGCCCTTCATGTCCTCGACGGCCATCTTGATGGCCTCGACGCCGCCGGCGCCGTCGATGTCGGCGTACAGGCTGGACATGTCGGTGATGATGCCGATGCGGATCACGTCGCCCGAGATCTGCGCCTGGGTGGCGCCGGCGAAGCCGCAGGCGGCGGCGGCCGCGACGGCGATGCGTTTGAGAGCGTGGGTCATGCGTTACTCCTCGAGCGGTTGGAGAGGTGGCCGGCGCCCGTGCATCAGACGCTCAGCAGTTCGTCGAGCTGCGCCTTGCGCGCGGCCAGCTCGGCGGCGGGGAAGGAGGCGACCACGTGGCCGTGCTCCATGACGTGGAAGTGGTCGGCCAGCGGCGCGGCGAAGCGGAAGTTCTGCTCGACCATCAGCACCGTGAAGCCCTGCGACTTCAAGGTGCGGATCATGCGGCCCAGCGCCTGCACGATGACCGGCGCCAGGCCCTCGGAGATCTCGTCGAGCAGCAGCACGTCGGCGCCGGTGCGCAGGATGCGCGCCACCGCCAGCATCTGCTGCTCGCCGCCGGACAGCCGCGTGCCCTGGCTGGCGCGGCGCTCGGCGAGGTTGGGGAACATCTCGTAGATCTGCGCCTCGGTCATCGGCGTGCCGCGGCCGGCCTTCAGCTTCGGCGGCAGGCGCAGGTTCTCCTCGGCCGACAGCGACGCGAAGATGCCGCGCTCCTCGGGGCAGTAGCCGAGGCCGAGGTGGGCGATGCGGTGCGTCGGCCAGTCGATCGTCTCGGTGCCGTGCACCTTGATCGAGCCCTTGCGCGCGCCGGTCAGGCCGAGGATGGCGCGCAAGGTGGTGGTGCGCCCCGCGCCGTTGCGGCCCAGCAAGGTGACCACCTGGCCGCGCGGCACGTCGAAGCTCACGCCGTGCAGGATGTGGCTCTCGCCGTACCAGGCGTGCAGGTCGCGGATCTCGAGCGCGGGGATGTCGGCCATCGCGGTCAGTGCGCGCCTTGCAGCTCGGTGGCGTCGCTGCCCATGTAGGCCTCGAGCACCGCCGGGTGGGTGGAGACGGCGGCGTAGTCGCCCTCGGCCAGCACCGCGCCGCGCGCGAGCACGGTGATGCGGTCGGCGATGGTGGCCACGACCTTCATGTTGTGCTCGACCATCAGCACCGTGCGGCCCTCGGCCACGCGCTTGATGAGCTGCGTGACGCGGTCGACGTCCTCGTGGCCCATGCCCTGCGTCGGCTCGTCGAGCAGCATCAGCTCGGGCTCCATCGCCATCGTCGTGGCGATCTCCAGCGCGCGCTTGCGGCCGTACGGCAGGTCGGCGGCGTTGACGTGCGCCACGTCGCGCAGATCGACCAGGTCGAGGATGGCCAGCACCTTCGCGTCGAGCGTCTTCAGCTGCGTGAGGCCCTTCCAGAAGTGGAACGAGGTGCCGGTGAAGCGCTGCAGCCCGATGCGCACGTTCTCCAGCACGCTCCAGTGCGGGAACACGGCCGAGATCTGGAACGAGCGGATGATCCCGCGCCGCGCGATCTGCGCCGGCGCCTCGCCGGTGATGTCGTGCCCGTTGAAGACGATGGTGCCGTGCGTCGGCGCGAGGAACTTCGTCAGCAGGTTGAAGCAGGTGGTCTTGCCCGCGCCGTTGGGCCCGATCAGCGCGTGGATGTGGCCGCGCTGCACGCGCAGGTTCACGCGGTCCACCGCGGTGAACCCCTTGAACTCCTTGGTCAGGTCGCGTGTCTCGAGGATGACGTCGCTCATGGCGGCCGGCAGTGGCCCAGGGCAAAGCGCGACTGTAGGCAGTGAGGCCGCCGCGCCGCACGCGGGCTTCACCCTAGGTTGAAATGCGTAACGCCGGCATCGGGCTCAACCGTGCTCACACCGGCAGCAAGGTCGTGTTCTTCACTTCCTCCATCACGGTGTAGGTGCGCGTCTCGCGCACGCCGGGCAGGCTCCAGATCACCGAGGCCAGCAGGTCGCGGTAGGCGGCCATGTCGGCCACGCGCGTCTTGAGCAGGTAGTCGAAGCCGCCGGCCACCAGATGGCACTCCAGGATCTCCGGGCGCACCTGCACGGCGGCCTTGAAGGCGTCCATCACGTCGCTCACCGTGCGGTCGAGCATCACCTCGACGAACACCATGAGCCCGGCGCCCAGCCGCGCCGGGTCGAGGCGCGCCTCGTAGCCGAGGATGTAGCCGTCGCGCGTCAGCCGCTTCACGCGCTCGAGCACGGCCGTCGGCGACAGGTGCACGGTCTCGGCCAGCTTCAGGTTGCTGATGCGGCCGTCCTTCTGCAGCACGCGCAGGATCTTCAGATCGATGCGGTCCAGGCCGCGCGGGCCGTCGCCGCGGGCGGGGGGGTCGTCGGACGGGGCGGGGCGGTTCTTCATGCCGAAGGATTCTCCGGCATGCCGGGCGATTTCCGCGAGGAATCCGGACGCGCGACGCGCAAACTGGCGATTCGCTCGAAGCAGCCGACACCCCGCCATGACATCTGCCGCCCGCCTGCCGTACCCGTACCGCGATGAAGTCCCCCTCGTGCGCGCGCTCGTCGCGGGCCTCGCCGAGGGCCCCGGCCGCCTCGACTGGCCCGCCGTCGTCGAGACGGCGCGGCCCTGGGTGCAGGCCGTGCGCGAGCACCCGGCGCCGTTCTGGGCGCTGGAGTCGCTGTTGCGCGAATACCCGATCAGCAGTGCCGAGGGCCTCGCGCTCATGCGGCTGGCCGAGGCGCTGCTGCGCGTGCCCGACGCCGAGACCGCCGTCGCCCTCACGGCCGACCAGCTCGGCCGCGCGTCGTTCGAGTCGGCCGGCGCGGAGGGCCCGCACCGCATGCTCGCGCAGCTGTCGGCCAGCGCGATCGCGCTGTCGAAGAAGCTGCTGCCCGATGCCGGGCACGAGGCCGGCCTGCTGCAGTGCCTTGGCGCGCAGACGGTGGTGGC
>CAZFET010000029.1:0-10605 GCA_964517545.1 uncultured Burkholderiaceae bacterium | reverse complement strand
CGGTGCGCGCGATCCAGCTGCTGGGCCGGCAGTTCGTGCTCGGCCGCTCGATCGACGAGGCGATGAAGGAGGCGCGCGCGCAGCGCGGCGCGGCGCGACCGGCCGACGACCGGCAGCGGCCCGACGGCGCCGGGCTGCGATTCTCGTACGACATGCTCGGCGAAGGCGCGCGCACCGACGCCGACGCGCGGCGCTATCTCGCGGCCTACGCGCATGCCATCGACAGGCTGGCCGCGGCCGGGCCGGCGGCTTCGCCCGAGGCCGCCGACGGCATCTCGATCAAGCTGTCGGCGCTGTTCGCGCGCTACGAGGACGCGCAGCGCGAGCGCGTGTTCGCGACCCTGCTGCCGCGCGTGCAGTCGCTGGTCGACGCCGCGGCGCGCGCCAACCTCAACCTGACCATCGACGCCGAGGAGAGCGAGCGCCTGGAGCTGTCGCTCGACCTGCTCGACGCGCTGGCCGCGCACGTCGCGCGCCACGCGCCCGGCTGGCGCGGCTTCGGGCTGGCGGTGCAGGCCTACCAGACGCGCGCGCTCGCGGTGGTCGACGAGGTCGCCCGCATCGCGCGCGCGCACGGGCTGCGCTTCATGGTGCGGCTGGTCAAGGGCGCCTACTGGGACGGCGAGATCAAGCGCGCGCAGGAACTGGGCCTGGCCGGCTATCCGGTGTTCACGCACAAGCACCACACCGACCTCTCGTACCTCGCGTGCGCGCAGGCGCTGATCGGCCACCACGACGCGATCTACCCGCAGTTCGCGACGCACAACGCCGGCACCATCGCCGCCATCGCGCAGATGGCCGCGCGCGCCGGCGCGTCCTTCGAGTTCCAGCGCCTGCACGGCATGGGCGAGGGCGTGTACCGCGAGCTGCTGCGACACGGCGCGCCCGGCCTGCCGCGGCCGGCGCTGCGCGTGTACGCCCCGGTCGGCGAGCACCGCGACCTGCTGGCCTACCTGGTGCGCCGGCTGCTCGAGAACGGGGCCAACTCGTCCTTCGTGCACCAGCTCTCCGACGACGAGGTGCCGCTCGAGACGCTGCTCGCGTCGCCGCTGCACGCCGAGGCGGCGCCCGGCGTCGTGCTGCCGCGCGCGCTGTACGGCGACGAGCGGCCCAACTCGCGCGGCGTCGACCTCGCCTGCGCGGCCGAGCGCGAGCCGCTGCTGCAGGCGCTGCGCGGCGCGTCGGTCGAGACCGTGCCCGAAGCCGACGGCGCGCAGGCCGACGCCGCGATGGCGCGCCTGGCGCGCGGCTTCGAGGCGTGGCGCGACACGCCGCTGGCCGGGCGCTGCGCCGTGCTGCGGCGCGCGGCCGACGCGCTCGAGGCGCGCCTGCCGGAGTTCTGCGCCCTGCTCGTGAAGGAAGCGCACAAGACCTGGCCCGACGCAGTGGCCGAGGTGCGCGAGGCGGTCGACTTCTGCCGCTACTACGCCGCGCAGGCCGCGCGCAGCCTGGCCGACGTGGCGCTGCCCGGCCCGACCGGCGAGTCCAACACCCTGCGGCTGCACGGCCGCGGCGTGTTCGTCTGCATCAGCCCGTGGAACTTCCCGCTGGCCATCTTCGCCGGGCAGGTGGTCGCCGCGCTGGTGGCCGGCAACGCGGTGGCGGCCAAGCCGGCCGAGCAGACCCCCGCGGTCGCGCAGCGCATGGTCGCGCTGCTGCACGAGGCCGGCGTGCCGGCCGACGCGCTCGCGCTGCTGCACGGCCCGGGCGAGACCGTGGGCGCGCGCCTGGTGGCCGACCCGCGCTGCGCCGGCGTGTGCTTCACCGGATCGACCGCGGTGGCCAAGATGATCCAGCGCGCGCTGGCCGCCAAGGACGGACCGATCGTGCCGCTGGTGGCCGAGACCGGCGGCATCAACGCGATGCTGGTCGACTCCACCGCGCTGCCCGAGCAGGTGGTCGACGCCGTGGTGCACAGCGCGTTCCGCTCGGCCGGCCAGCGCTGCTCGGCGCTGCGGCTGCTGGTCGTGCACGAGGGCGTGGCCGACGCGGTGATCGAGATGATCCACGGCGCGCTGGCCGAGCTGGTCGTCGGCGATCCGGCCGACCTCGCCACCGACGTCGGCCCGCTGATCGACGACGAGGCCTTCGCGCACGTCGCGCGCCACGTCGAACGCCTGAAGCGCGAGGCCACGCTCATCGGCGAAGCGCGCGTCGCGCCGGCTGCGCCGCGCCTGCTCGCGCCGGTGGCCTTCGAGCTGCCGCGCATCGCCGATCTGCGCGAGGAGATCTTCGGCCCGGTGCTGCACGTCGTGCGCTGGCGCGGCGAGCCCGACGCGGTGATCGATCGGATCAACGCACTCGGCTACGGGCTCACGCTCGGACTGCAGACGCGCATCGACGGCCGCGCGCAGCGCCTCGCGTCGCGCGCCCGCGTCGGCAACGTCTACGTCAACCGCAACATGATCGGCGCGGTGGTCGGCGTGCAGCCCTTCGGCGGCGAGGGGCTGTCCGGCACCGGCCCCAAGGCCGGCGGGCCGCACTACCTGCTGCGCTTCGTGGCCGAGCAGACCCTCACCGTCAACACCGCCGCGGCAGGCGGCAACGTGGAGCTGCTGGCGGGCTTGCGCTGATGCGCGACGCGCGGCGGCGCGGCTACGATCGTCGGCCACGCCAACGCGCCTGTCGCGCACCCGGAGTACCTGCCATGCATCGCCGCCGTCTGCTGTCCCTGCTCGCCGCCCCCCTCGCGCTGGCCGCGCCGTCGCTCGCGCTGCGCGCGCAAGGCGCCTATCCGAACAAGCCGATCAAGCTGGTGGTCGGCTTCCCGCCCGGCGGCGGCATCGACTTCACCGCGCGCACCATCCAGCCGGGCCTCGAGGCGGCGCTCGGCCAGCCGCTGGTCATCGACTACAAGCCGGGCGCCGGCGGCGTGCTCGCCGCCACCGAGCTCACGCGCGCGGCGCCCGACGGCTACACCCTGCTGGTGGCCAACACCGGCCCGTTCGCGATCGCGCCGTACCTGCAGGCGAAGATGCCGTACGACCCGCTGACGCAGTTCACGTACATCGGCCAGGTGTCCGAGGCGGCGTACATCGCGGTGACCCGCGCCGACCATCCGGCGCGCGACCTCCGGCAGTTCGTCGAATGGGCCAAGGCCAACCCGGGCAAGGCGAACTTCGCGTCGGGCGGGCCGGGCTCGTCGACGCACCTCAACGGCGAGCTGCTCAACGCCGTGGCGGGGCTCGACTTGCTGCACGTGCCGTACAAGGGCAGCGCGCCCGCGGTGCAGGACCTGATCGGCGGCCAGACGCATCTGCTCATCGACGCCGGCACGGTGCTGCTGCCGCAGGTCAAGGGCGGACGCCTGAAGGCGCTGGCCGTCACCGGCTCGAAGCGCGACCCCAACCTGCCCGACGTGCCCACCGTGCGCGAGCTGGGGCTGCCCGGCATGGAGGCGGTCGGCTTCCAGGGGCTGGTCGGGCCGGCCGGCATGCCGAAGGAGGTGGTCGAGCGCCTGTCGTCGGAGCTGCGCAAGGTGCTCGCGTCGCCCGACGTGAAGGCGAAGTTCGCCGGTGCCGGCTCGGAGGTGCAGCCGCGCAACGCGCAGGAGTTCGCGGCCTACATCAAGGCCGAGAGCGACAAGTGGTCGGGCCTGATCCGCCAGCGCAACATCAAGCTGGACTGACCGCGACCGAAGGCGGGGGCGGGACGCGCCGGCCGAACCCGCCGCGCGCTCGGCGCGGCGCGCGGGCTCAGTCGATCTTCAGGCCGATGCGTTCGATGATCGCGCCCCAGCGCTTCATGTCGGCGTCGACCACGGCGCGGAACTGCGCGGCGCTGCCGCCCACCGGCGTCAGCGCCTGCTTGTCGAGCGCGGCCTTCACCGTCGCGTCGGCCAGCACCGCGTTGACGTCGGCGTTGATCTTCTGCACCACCGCGTCGGGCGTGCCGGCCGGCACGAACAGGCCGTTCCACGCCAGCGACTCCACGTTCTTCAGGCCCGCGTCGGCCAGGGTCGGCAGGTCCTTCAGGCTGTCGGGGCGCTGCGCGCTGCTCACCGCGAGCAGGCGCACCTTGCCGGCCTGCAAGTGCGGGATGAGCGCCGGCGCCACCATGAAGGTCGCGTCGGCCTCGCCCTGCGCCACCGCCATCGCGGCCGGCGGCGAGCCGTTGAACGGGATGTGCACCGCCTGCAGCCCCGCCTCGGCGAGGAACAGCTCCATCGTCAGGTGCGCCGAGCTGCCGTTGCCGAGCGACGAGTAGTTCATCCTGCCGCCGCGCGCCTTCGCCCAGTCGACGAACTCCTTGACCGTCCTGGCCGGCACGTTGGCCGCGTTGACCGCGAGCACGTTGGGCTGCGACGTGGTCATCACCACCGGCACGAGGTCCCTCGCCGGGTCGTAGGGCATCTTGCGGTACATGAACGGCGCGAACGCGATCGGGCCGTTGAAGCCGATCGCCATCGTGTGGCCGTCGGTCGCCTTGGCCGCAACGTCCACGCCGAGCATGCCGCCGGCGCCCGGCTTGTTCTCGACCACCACCGGCTGGCCCCAGCGGTCCTTCAGCTTGTCGCCGAGCAGCCGCACGATGATGTCCAGCGAGCTGCCGGCCGGCGCCGGCACCACGATCTTCACCGGCTGCGTGGGCCACGCGGCCTGCGCGAGCGCAGGGGCGGCGACGAGCGACGCGGCGGCGGCGAGGGCGGCGGCGAGGACGGTGCGGCGAAGCGTCATGGCGGGTGCTCTCGTGGGCTGCGGCGGGAGGCGACGATGCTAGCGCCCCTCTACACTGCGCCGCATGGATGCTTCCCCCAGCGCGCAGGGCTCGCCGATCGCGTTCGTCGGCGGCGGCAACATGGCCGGCGCCATCGTCGGCGGCCTGGTCGCGGCCGGCCGCGCGCCGCACTCGATCGTCGTGGTCGAGCCCTTCGCCGACACGCGCGAGCGGCTCGCGGCCGCGCACGGCGTGCGCGTGCTCGAAGCCGCCGATGCGTCGCTGGCGGCGGCGTCGATGGTGGTGTGGGCGGTCAAGCCGCAGTCGTTCGCCGACGCCGCCCGGCCGGTCGCGCCGCACGTGCGCGGCGCGCTGCAGCTGTCGGTGATGGCCGGCATCCGCAGCGACGCGATCGTCGCGGCCACCGGCAGTCCGCGCGTGGTGCGCGCGATGCCCAACACGCCGGCGCTCATCGGGCTGGGCATCGCGGCGCTGTACGCGCGGCCGGCGGTCACGCCGGGCGACCGCGAGGCGGCCGACGCGGTGCTCGCGCCCACCGGCGAGCGGCTGTGGGTGCCGCGCGAGGCCGACCTCGACGCGGTGACGGCGCTGTCGGGCTCGGGGCCGGCCTACGTCTTCTACTTCATCGAGGCCATGATGCAGGCGGCCGTGGAGATGGGACTGAGCGCCGAGCAGGGCCGCCGCCTCGCGCAGGCCACCTTCGCCGGCGCGAGCGAGCTGGCGCGCCGCAGCGACGAGCCGCCCGAGACCTTGCGCGCGCGCGTCACGTCCAAGGGCGGCACCACGCACGCGGCGATCGGCGCGCTCGACGCGGCCGGCGTGAAGCAGGCCTTCGTGGCCGCGTTGCACGCGGCATGCCGTCGCGCGCGCGAGCTGGGCGATGAATTCGGCAAGACGTGACGGCGAGCGCGGGCGCGGCTGCGGCCGCACGCGCTGGCGGCGACGGCTCGCCGCCGTCGGCGCCGCGCTCTGCCTGGCGGGAGGCAGCATGAACGCATCGGCACAGGACGTCGCCGCGACGATCCGCTCGCTGTGGAACTTCGGCGACCCCGCCGCCAGCGAGGCGCGCTTTCGCGACGCGGCGAGCCGCGCCTCGCCGGCCGACGCGCTGGAGCTGCGCACGCAGATCGCGCGCACCTGGTCGCTGCGCCGCCGCTTCGACGACGCGCATCGCGAGCTCGACGCCATCGAGGCGGCCGCGCCCGCCGGCACGCGAGCGCCGTCGCTGGCCGTGCGCATCGACCTCGAGCGCGGCCGCAGCTTCCGCTCGGCCGGCGACGCGGCGCGCGCACGGCCGCTGTTCGAGCGCGCGTTCGCCACGGCGCGCGACGCCAAGCTCGACGACCTGGCCGTCGACGCCGCGCACATGGTCGCGCTGGTGGTGCAGGGCGACGAGCGCATCGCGTGGAACCGCCGCGCCATCGACCTGGCGGCGGCCTCGTCCGATCCGTCGGCGCGCCAGTGGGCCGCCTCGCTGCTCCACAACCTCGGCTGGGACCTGCACGACGCGGGCCGCGCGGCCGAGGCGCTGCCGGTGTTCGAGCAGGCGCTGGCCGAGCGCCGCCGCATGGGCGGCGCGCAGGGCGTCTTCATCGCGCGCTGGACGGTCGCGCGCTGCCTGCGCACCCTGGGCCGGCTCGACGAGGCGCTGGCCGAGCAGCGCGCACTCGAAGCCGAGATGCAGGCCGCCGGCAAGCCCGACGGCTACGTGCACGAGGAGATCGCCGAGCTGTTGCTGGCCAAGGGCGACGCGCCCGGCGCGCGGCCGCACTTCGCGCGCGCGTGGGAGCTGCTGTCGACCGACGACGGCCTGAAGTCCGGCGGGCCGCAGCGGCTCGAGCGGATGCGGCGGCTCGCGCAGCCCTGATCGGCCCCGGGCCGGCGCGCGGCCGAGACCTCCGGCCGCCGGCGTGCCGCCGAGACCTCAGACCGGCGTGGTGCCGAGCGCGTACGCCGCCACGACGCCCGCGAACACCGCGAACCCGACCCAGTGGTTCACGCGGAAGGCGCGGAAGCAGCCGTCGCGCGTGCGATCGCGGATCAGGGTCCAGTGCCAGATCGCCTGCATGGCGGCGACCGCCAGCCCGGCGTGGTACGGCCAGCCGAGGCCGAGCAGGCCGCCGATCGCGCCCCAGCTGCCGAGGTAGGCGCCGTAGAAGGCCATCACCGCCGGCACGTCGAAGCGGCCGAGCGTGATGGCCGAGGTCTTGATGCCGATCTTCAGGTCGTCGTCGCGGTCGACCATCGCGTACTCGGTGTCGTAGGCGAGCACCCAGAACAGGTTGCCGGCGAGCAGCGCCCACGCGAGCGCGGGCACCTCGCCGCGCACCGCCGCGAAGGCCATCGGGATGCCGAAGCTGAAGGCCACGCCCAGCACCGCCTGCGGCATGGAGACGAAACGCTTGGCGTACGGGTAGGCCACCGCGATCGCGAGCGCGGCGAACGACCACAGCACCGTCGCGGCGTTGGTGGTCAGCACCAGCCCGAAGGCGATCAGCGCGAGCACCGCGCCGAGGGCGAGCGCCTCGCGCACCGACACCGCGCCGCTGGTGACCGGCCGCCGCGCGGTGCGCTTGACGTGGCGGTCGAACTCGCGGTCGGCCACGTCGTTGACGCAGCAGCCGGCGCTGCGCATCAGCACCGTGCCGAGCACGAACACCGCGAGCAGATGCCAGCCCGGGAAGCCGCCCGCGGCGATCCACAGCGCCGACAGGCTGGGCCACAGCAGCAGCAGCCAGCCCGCCGGGCGGTCCCAGCGGATCAGGTCGAGATACAGCGCGAGCCGCTCGCGCGGCGGCAGGGCCGAGGCGGTCATGCCGCGATTGTGCGACGCCGCCGCGACCCGAGCCGCGGCACGACCGGCCGCGGCGCGGCTCAGGCCGCGCGGCGCTGCTCGTCGACGCGCGCTTCGGCCGAGGCGTCGGCCGGCACGTCGTCGGCCGGCTGGCGACGATCGTGGCCGACGAACGGCAGCTGCGACTGGCGGCGCTCTTCGCGCTGCAGCGGCGCCCAGTCGGGCTGCGGGGTCTCGTGAGGGGTCCAGCGCTTGCGGCGCGAGACGGAGAGCACGGTGGCGACGGTGAGTGCGACGATCATCGCCGCCACGCCGACGAGGGCGAACGCGAACAGGGACAGCATGGACAGCCGTGATGCGCCGCTGCGTCGGCCAGCCCCTTGCCGGCCGCACGGGCGGTACGCCATCACCCCGAGGAGATCGGGCGTCGGGGTGGCGGGCTTGAGCCGCGCGCCGTGCCGCAGGTCACGCCGCGCCGGAACTTCACGCGGTGCGCGGCCTCTCACCGGGCCCGCCGACCGATCGAGGATGCGTCGCATGCAATCCGTCACGCCCGACAGTCCCGAGGCGATGGCCCGCGTGGCCATCATGATGATGGTCACCGACGCCGAGGTCGACGAGCGCGAGCTCGAGATGCTCGAACGCATGCACGCGTTCCGCCGGCTCGGCATCACGAAGACGGCGTTCATGCGCGAGGCGAAGCACTACATGGGCGCGCTCGGGCAGCGCATGGGCGAGCGGCCCTTCCTGCGGCTCGACGACGTGGAGCTGATCGACTCGATCCTCGACGGCGTGCGCGACGCGGGCAAGCGGCTGATGGTGGCGCGCATCGCCGCCGGGCTCGTCACCGCCGACGGCCGCGTGCGCGAGATCGAGCGCCTCGTGCTCGAGCGCATGCTGCTGCGCTGGGGCCTCGCGATGAGCGACGTGACGCGCGCGATCCGCGAGGCGCCGGCCGACTGATCGGGCCGGCCGATCGGGCCGGCCGCGCGCCGGCGTTCAGGCGGCCGCGCGCGGCTCGATCTGCAGGCCCGCGTGCTCGCGCATCGCGTGGAAGCGGATCTTCGGCCAGTTGCTCTCGATCGCGCGCAGCTCAGGCGCGTACTCCACCAGCAGCGTCGGCGCCTCGACCGCGTCGTAGGCCACGCGGTGCGCGTTGGCGTCGACGAAGCGCTCCAAGTCCTTCGGGTCGTCGGCCGACACCCAGCGCGCGATCGCGTACTTCGCCGGCGTGATGCGCGCCTTGACGCCGTACTCGTGCTCCAGCCGGTGCGCCACCACCTCGAACTGCAGCTGCCCCACCGCGCCCAGCAGCAGCACCGTGCCGAGCACCGGGCGGAACACCTGGATCGCGCCTTCCTCGCCGAGCTGCGCGAGGCCGGCCTTGAGCTGCTTGGTGCGCAGCGGATCGGCCACCTCGACCGAGCGGAACATCTCCGGCGCGAAGAACGGCAGCCCGGTGAACTGCAGGTGCTCGCCCTCGGTGAGCGTGTCGCCGAGCTGCAGCACGCCGTGGTTGGGGATGCCGATGATGTCGCCGGCGAAGGCCTCGTCGAGCAGCTCGCGCCGCTGCGACAGGAAGCTCACCACCGTGTTCGGCCGCAGCTCCTTGCCCGAGCGCACGACCTTCAGCCGCATGCCGCGCTCGAAGTGGCCCGAGGCCACGCGCACGAAGGCGATGCGGTCGCGGTGCGCCGGGTCCATGTTGGCCTGGATCTTGAAAACCACGCCGCTGAACTTCGGCTCGTCGGGCTGCACCGCCCGCTGGATCGCGGCCTTCGGGCCGGGCGGCGGCGCCAGCTCGACCAGCGCGTCGAGCACCTCGCGCACGCCGAAGTTGTTGATCGCCGAGCCGAAGAACATCGGCGTCTGGCGGCCGGCGAGGAACTCGCCCTCGTCGAACGGCGGCGAGGCCTCGCGCACGAGCTCGATGTCGTGCTTCGCGTGCTGCCACTCGGCGCCGAAGCGGCCGTCGTAGGCCGGGTGGTCGAGGCCTTCGAGCACCTCGTCGTCGTCTTGCCGGCGGTCCTCGCCCGGCACGAACACGCGCATCTGCTCGCGCCGCAGGTCCATCACGCCGTGGAAGCGCTTGCCCATGCCGACCGGCCAGCTGAACGGCACCACCGCCATGCCGAGCTCGCGCTCGATCTCGTCCATCAGCTCCAGCGGTTCGCGCACCTCGCGGTCCATCTTGTTCACGAAGGTGAGGATGGGCGTGTGGCGCGCGCGGCAGACCTGCAGCAGCCGGCGCGTCTGCGGCTCGACGCCGTTGGCCGCGTCGATGACCATCAGCGCCGCGTCCACCGCGGTGAGCACGCGGTAGGTGTCTTCCGAGAAGTCCTGGTGGCCCGGCGTGTCGAGCAGGTTGACCACGCAGTCGCGGTACTCCATCTGCATGACCGAGCTGGCCACCGAGATGCCGCGCTGCTTCTCGATCTCCATCCAGTCGCTGGTCGCGTGGCGCGAGGCCTTGCGCGCCTTCACCGAGCCGGCGATCTGGATCGCGCCCGAGAACAGCAGCAGCTTCTCGGTGAGGGTGGTCTTGCCCGCGTCGGGGTGGGAAATGATGGCAAACGTGCGTCTCCGCTTGACTTCACCGAGGATTTGCTCGTTCGACATCACCCAAGAATCCCGTTATGTACACAGCTATGTACGCATTCCCCAAGGTGCCCATAGCGCGGTGCACACATCGGCTTCTGCCCGTGGCGCCGAACAAGTCCGGCGCGACTTGCAATTTTATGTTGTGAGGAGCGCCGGGTACTTCCCGGCGCGCAGCTCTCCCAGTGCTTTCTCGGTGAGCTTCCACGGCTCGCCCTTCATGCGCGCGATCAGATCGCGCCAGACGCGCTCGAAGGCTCGCAGTGCGGTGCCCTCGTCGAAGGTGACGCCCGGCGGGAGCAACGGATGGATGTCCTCGATGAGGCTCCGGGTGAGCTTCTTCAGCATCCGTTCTTCTGCGTTGGCGCGGCTGATGGCAATGTCCTGTTCTGCCAGGTAGTACTCGCAGCCAGCGACGACCTGCCCGGGATCGAGCTTCAACTGGTCGCGCCCGTGATGCAGATCGAAGAGGTCGCGGTTCTCGTCCCGCTGCAACTGGGCCCGGGGCTTCGTCGAGAAGAGTTCGTCGGGCGTGT
>CAZFET010000028.1:4596-19105 GCA_964517545.1 uncultured Burkholderiaceae bacterium | reverse complement strand
GTCGACCTCGAACAGGCCGCCGAGCGCCTGGTGCCGCACCTGATGCGCCACGTCCCGCCGGTGCCGCCGGAGCCGAGGACCGGCCGATGAACTTCCGCCGCCACGCGGACGACGAGCCCGAGGTGAACCTGATCGCGTTCATCGACGTGCTGCTGGTGATCCTGATCTTCCTGATGCTGTCGACCACCTACTCGCGCTTCACCGAGCTGCAGGTCACCTTGCCGACCGCCGACGCCGAGAAGATGCGCGATCGGCCGGGCGAGATCATCGTGGCGGTGTCGTCCGACGGGCGCTACGTGGTGAACCGCACGCCGGTCGAGGGGCGCAGCGTCGAGCTGCTGGCTGCCGCACTGACGGCCGCGTCGAGCGGCCTGAAGGAGCCGATCGTCATCATCTCGGCCGACGCGTCGGCCGCGCACCAGACGGTCATCAACGTGATGGACGCGGCGCGGCGCGCCGGCATGGCGCGCCTGACCTTCGCCACCCAGACCTCGGGCGAGCAGCGCTGAGCCCGGCCCGCGATGCCGCTCTCGCTCGCCGACGCTGCCTCGCGCCTCGAAGCGGCGTGGTGGCGCGACGGTGACGCGCTCGCCGCCGCTCTCGCGCCCGTGTCGTGGCTCTACGGCGCGCTGTGGCGCGTGTACGAGGCGGCGCACCGTCGCGGCTGGCTGAAGGCCGAGCGCCTGGACGTGCCGGTCGTGATCGTCGGCAACGTGATCGTCGGCGGCGCCGGCAAGACGCCTGCGGTGCAGGCCGTCGTGAAGGCGCTGCGCGCGCGCGGCTGGACGCCCGGCATCGTGTCGCGCGGCCACGGCCGCGCCGAGACGTCCACGCGCGTCGTCTCGCGCGCCTCCGATGCCGACCTGGTGGGCGACGAGCCGCTGATGCTGCACCTGCGCACCGGCGCGCCGGTCGTCGTGAGCGCCGACCGCGCAGGCGCGGCGCGCGAGCTGCGCAAGCAGCATCCGGCAGTGAACGTCGTCGTCAGCGACGACGGCGCGCAGCACCTCGCGCTCGCGCGCGACCTCACGGTGATCGTGTTCGACGAGCGCGGCGCCGGCAACGGCCGCGTGCTGCCGGCCGGGCCTCTGCGCCAGCCGATGGGCAAGCGCCCGCCGCCGGACAGCCTCGTGCTGTACAGCGCGGGCGCCCCGAGCACGCCGTGGCGCGGCGTCACCGCGCGGCGCGCGCTCGCCGGCGCGGTCGACCTGGCGTCGTGGTGGCGCGGCGGCGCGGCCTCGCCCGATGCGCTGGCCGCCCTGCGCGGCCGCCGCGTCGTCGCGGTCGCGGGCACCGCCGTGCCGGAGCGCTTCTTCCAGATGCTCGAGGCCTGCGGGCTCGAGATCGAGCGCTGCCCGCTGCCCGATCACCATCGCTACGACACCGTGCCGTGGAGCGCGGCGGACGAGGACGTGATCGTCACCGAGAAGGACGCGGTCAAGCTCAAGCCCGAGCGCATGCTCTCCGGCGCCACGCGCGTGTGGGTCGCGCCGCTAGACTTCGAGCCAGAGCCCGCGTTCGCCGACGCGCTCGCGCGCCGGCTGGGCCGCCCGGGCCCGGCCGCGTGATCCGCGCACCGCGCGATGGAACCGCCGACATGGACAACCGACTGATCGAACTGCTCGTGTGCCCGCTGTGCAAGGGGCCGCTGCAGCTGCGTCGCGCCAGCGAAGCGCGCGGCGCCGAGCTCGTGTGCCCCGCCGACCGGCTGGCGTTCCCGATCCGCGACGGGATCCCGGTCATGCTCGAGAGCGAGGCGCGCACGCTCGAGCCCACCGAAGACGCGCACGCCTGAGAGAGCGACGGTCGTGGAGTTCGTCGTCGTGATCCCGGCGCGCCTCGCGTCGACGCGCCTGCCTCGCAAGCCGCTGGCCGACATCGGCGGCGCGCCGATGGTGGTGCGCGTGGCGCAGCGCGCCGCGCGCTCGTCGGCCGCGCGCGTGGTGGTGGCAGCCGACGATGCGTCGATCGTCGAGGCGTGCCGCGCGCACGGCGTGCAGGCGCTGCTCACGCGCAGCGACCACGCGAGCGGCAGCGACCGGCTGGCCGAGGCGGTCGGGCAGCTCGCGCTGCCCGACGCGGCCTGCGTGGTGAACGTGCAGGGCGACGAGCCGCTGATCGCGCCCGCGGCGATCGACGCCTGCGCCGCCTTGCTCGCGGCGCGAACCGACTGCGTGATGGCCACGGTCGCGCATCCGATCGACGATCCGGCCGAGTTCGCGAACCCGAACGTCGTGAAGGTCGTGCTCGATGCGCAGCAGCGCGCGCTGTACTTCTCGCGCGCGCCGGTGCCGTGGTGGCGCGACGGCGGCGGCGCGCTGCCGCCGTCGCCCGCGCCGCTGCGGCACGTGGGGATCTACGCGTATCGCGCGGGCTTCCTGCGGCGCTTTCCGGCGCTGCCGCCGGCGCCGCTCGAGCGCACCGAGTCGCTCGAGCAGCTGCGCGTGCTGTGGCACGGCGAGCGCATCGCCGTCCACGTGACGGACGAACGCCCCGGTCCCGGCGTCGACACGCCCGAAGACCTCGAGCGAGCGCGCGCGCTGTGGGCCGTCGGCCCGGCCTGATCGCGCGGCCCGCGCGTCAGCTGCGCGCGAGGGAGCGCGTGGTATTCTGAAATTCACTCGATCGACGGGCGCACGCGCCACCGCCACGCACCGTCGGCCGCACGACCACACGACGCGCAGCGAGCAGCGAGGAGCGAGATGAGACTGATCCTGTTGGGACCGCCCGGCGCCGGCAAGGGCACGCAGGCCGCGTTCATCTGCCAGAAGCACGGCATCCCGCAGATCTCCACCGGCGACATGCTGCGCGCAGCCGTCAAGGCCGGCACGCCGCTCGGCCTGGCGGCGAAGAAGGTGATGGACGCGGGCGCCCTGGTCAGCGACGACATCATCATCGGCCTCGTGAAGGAGCGCATCGCGCAGCCCGACTGCGCGCGCGGCTTCCTGTTCGACGGCTTCCCGCGCACCATCCCGCAGGCCGAGGCGATGAAGAACGCCGGCGTCAAGCTCGACGTGGTGCTCGAGATCGACGTGCCCGACGCGGCGATCGTCGAGCGCATGAGCGGCCGGCGCGTGCATCCGGCCTCGGGCCGCACGTACCACGTGAAGTTCAACCCGCCCAAGGTCGCCGGCAAGGACGACGTGACCGGCGAAGACCTGATCCAGCGCGACGACGACAAGGAAGACACCGTCAAGAAGCGACTGGCCGTCTATCACAGCCAGACGCGCCCGCTGGTCGACTACTACTCGGCCTGGGCCGCCACCGGCGATCCGCAGGCGCCGAGGTACCGCCGCATCGACGGCAGCGGCAGCGTCGAGCAGATCACCGAGCGCGCGCTCGCGGCGCTGGCCTGAACGGCGAGCGGACCACGACCCACCACGAGAACAGGAGTACCGAGAGCATGGACATCGCAGGCAAGGTCTTCATCGTCACCGGCGGCGCGTCGGGCCTGGGCGAAGGCGCGGCGCGCATGTTCGCGCGCGAAGGCGGCAAGGTCGTCGTCGCCGACGTGCAGGCCGAGCGCGGCGAGCAGGTCGCGCGCGAGATCGGCGGCGCTTTCGTCAAGTGCGACGTGACCAGCGAAGACGACGGCAAGGCCGTGGTGGCCAGGGCCGTGTCGATGGGCAAGCTGATGGGCCTGGTCAACTGCGCCGGCATCGGCCCGGCGTGCAAGACGGTCGGCAAGGACGGCGCGCATCCGCTGGCGCTGTTCACCAGGGTCGTCACCGTCAACCTGATCGGCAGCTTCAACCTGATCCGCCTCGCCGCCGAGGCCATGTCGCAGAACGAGCCCGAGCCGACCGGCGAGCGCGGCGTGCTGATCTCCACCGCCAGCGTGGCCGCCTTCGATGGCCAGATCGGGCAGGCCGCGTACTCGGCGAGCAAGGGCGGCGTGGTCGGCATGACCTTGCCGATCGCGCGCGACCTGGCGCGCAGCGGCATCCGCAACATGACCATCGCGCCGGGCATCTTCGGCACACCGATGCTGTTCGGCATGCCGCAGGAGGTGCAGGACTCGCTGGCCGCGAGCGTGCCCTTCCCCAGTCGCCTCGGCCGCCCCGAGGACTACGCGAAGCTGGTGCACCAGATCGTCACCAACGACATGCTCAACGGCGAAGTGATCCGCCTGGACGGCGCCATCCGCATGGCGCCGAAGTAATCCGCTCGCACGCTGGCAGGCCGCGCGGCGGCCGGGCATGATCGCCCCCCAACCCCGGAGGGCATCGTCATGGATCGTCGCCGCGTCGCCAGGTCCGTCCTCGTCGTCCCGCTCGCCTGCGCCGCGGCCCTCCTGGTCGTCGGCTGCGCGCAGCGCGCGCCCGCGCTGCGCTACCTGCCGCCCGACCAGCCCGAGCTCGCCACCGCCTCCACGGCCAAGCCCGGCTGGCAGTTTCGCCGCCAGGCGGTCGCGGCCGCGCATCCGCTGGCCGCCGATGCCGGCGCGCAGGTGCTGCGCGCCGGCGGCTCCGCCATCGACGCGGCGATCGCCGTGCAGCTCGTGCTCGGGCTCGTGGAGCCGCAATCCAGCGGCATCGGCGGCGGTGCCTTCTTGCTGCACTGGGACGGCCGCGAGGTCGTCGCCTACGACGGCCGCGAGACCGCACCGGCCGCGGCCGGCGAGCGCCTGTTCCTCGACGCGCAGGGCCGGCCGCTGCCGTTCAACCAGGCCGTCGCCGGCGGCCGTGCGGTCGGCGTGCCGGGCGCGATGCGCATGCTGGAGATGGCGCACCGTGCACACGGCCGCTTGCCGTGGAGCGCACTGTTCGAGCCGGCGATCGCGCTCGCCGAAGGCGGCTTTCGCGTGAGCGCGCGGCTGTCGGCGCAGCTCGACAGCGACCCTCACCTGCGCCAGGACCCGACGGCGCGCGCCTTGTTCTACGCACCCGACGGCAAGGCGCTGCCGGCAGGCACCTTGCTGCGCAACCCCGACTACGCCGACGTGCTGCGGCGCCTGGCGCGCGAGGGTGCCGACGCGCTGCACCGCGGGCCCGTCGCGCGGCGCATCGCCCAGGCGGTGCAGTCGCACGCGAGCAATCCCGGCACGCTCGACGAGCGCGATCTCGCGGGCTACCGGGCGAAGCAGCGCGAAGCGTTCTGCCACGACTGGCGCGCGTGGCGCGTGTGCGGCATGCCGCCGCCGTCGTCGGGTGCGATCGCGATCGCGCAGATCCTCGGCGTGCTCGATCGCACGCCGTACGCGCAGGCGGCGGCCGGCAGCGCCGAGCTGCTGCACGGCTACAGCGAAGCGTCGCGCCTGGCGTTCGCCGACCGCGGCCAGTACCTCGCCGATCCCGACTTCGTGCGGCCGCCGGCCGGCCGCTGGGACAGCCTGATCGATCCGTCGTACGTCGCGTCGCGCGCGCAGCTGGTGGGCGAGCGCTCGATGGGCCGCGCCAGGCCGGGCACGCCGTCGGGCGCGCCGGTGGCCGCGGCCGAGGACCGCAGCCTCGAGGTGCCGGCCACGTCGCACGTGTCGATCGTCGACGCGCAGGGCCGTGCGGTGTCGATGACCACCACCATCGAGGCCCAGTTCGGCGCACGGCTGATGGTGAACGGCGGCAGCGGCAAGCCCGGCGGCTTCCTGCTCAACAACCAGCTCACCGACTTCAGCTTCGCGGCCGACGACGACGGCGTGCCGATCGCCAACCGCGTGCAGCCGGGCAAGCGCCCGCGCTCGAGCATGTCGCCCACCCTCGTGTTCGAGCGCGCGGGCAACCGCCTGGTGCTGGTGACCGGTTCGCCCGGCGGCGCGGCGATCATCCACTACACCGCGAAGACGATCCTCGGCACCCTGGCGTGGGGCCTGAACGCACAGCAAGCCGTCGACCTGCCGAACTTCGGCTCGCTCAACGGGCCCACCCTGCTCGAGGCCGGCCGCTTCGCGCCGGCGGTCGTCGAGGCGCTGAAGGCGCGCGGCCACGACGTGCGCGAGCAGGACCTGCCCAGCGGCGCCCAGGCCTTGCTGCGCACGGCCGACGGCTGGTCCGGCGGCGCCGACCCGCGACGCGACGGCGTGGTCGCGGGCGACTGAGTGCGACACGAGCACCAACGGACCGATGCCGTGGTCAACGTCGGCTGACCTCAGGGCAAGCGAACCGGCCCGGGCCGATCATGGCGCGGCAAAGGGCGCCGACTGCAGCTCACGCTGCCACAGCGCCTGCACCACACGGTCGGTGCCGCGCGCAAGGTGATAGCGGTAGGTGTTGAAGGGCAGACCCAGTTCCTCGGCCACGCGCTCTTGCGATGTGCCCGGGTCGAGCCAGGTCAGCCGCAGCGCGTGGTGGAACTTGGCGTCGGCCGGGTGTTCGGCCAGCGCCTGCACGGCCTGGCGCAGCCGCTCTCGCAACGCGGCCACACGCGCCGCCGTGTCGCCACCGTCCAGCCAGTGGCAGCCGAGCAGCGGGTTGGCAGCCAGCTTGTCTTCGCGCGCGAAGTGGCGCAGCGCGTCCTTCACGGCAGCGGCAAACGCGTCGCGCCCGAGCACAGGCCCGCGGCTTCCCTGCCCCGGCGCCGGCAGCGCACGCCACTCCGGCGGCACCGGCTCGGCCACGTAGTCGCGGGCGAACACGCCCCAGTCCTCGTCGCCGAGTCGGTGGTCGAGGGCCGGCACGCGGTGGGCCCAGTTGATGCGGCTGAAGCTGCGGTACGCCGGCTCCATGCCCGCAGGGTCGGGGTGGGCCAGCAAGGTCCACTCGGCGTCGGCCTCCAGCAGCGCGCGGCGCGTCACCCGCATGCCGCCCAGCGAGAAGGTCGCATTGGGCAAGCCCGCAGACTCCACGTCGATCGTGAGCCGAGCCAGCCACACCGAGCCACCCGGCCGCGGCGCGCGGGTGGCCAGCACGTGGCGCCAGGCGGCTTCGGCCAGCGCGTCGCCCGCCAGCGCCTCGGCGCTCACGCGGGTGAGCTCGAGGATCAGCAGCGCGCCGGCAAAGGCGCCGTCGTGCCGGCGCACGACGACGAACGCGTCCGGCGCCGCGTGCAGCCAGTGACGCACGAGCGACACGGCGGCTTCACCGTGCCGCGCCTGCGCCAGCGCCTCGATGCGCGGCGGGTCGGTCTGCGCGTCCATCGCGTCCAGGCGATGGCTCTCGAGTGCGGCCTGGTCCAGGTAGGGGCCGGCGCTGGTGTGCCGCATCAGGAAGAGCCAGTCCTTCAGCAGGCGGGCAGTCTCGTCGCTGCCCACGCGGGCCAGACGCCGCGCGGTGTGCTGCATGGTGCGCAGGCGCAGGCGTTCGATCTCGTCCGGGTCGCGCTCCGACCAGGCGGCGGCGAAGCTCTCCCGCACCACGTCGTGCACCTGCACGTGCAGCTCCGCCGCCTCGACGAAGGGCAGCGTGCGCAGCCAGCCCAGCAGCACCGGCGCCGCCGCCGCGTCCACCACCTCGGCCAGCATGGGCAGGTTCACGGTGCGGGCGACGATCAGCAGGTCGAACGCGCTGCGGCGCGGCGGGTCCTGCAGCTCGCCGGCAAAACGCGCGAGCAGTTCGCGCACCAGCGCGTCGCCCTCGGGCACCGCGGGCAGTACGGCACCGCGGCCGTGGCGCTCGGCATCGGCCAGCAGGGCCAGCAGCAGCGGAGAGCCGCGACCCTGGGCCAGCAGTTGCGGCGGCACGGCGCGGCCCGGCAGCCGCGCGGCCAAGTATGCCTGCGCCTCGGCCTCGCTGAACGGCAGCAGGCGCGTCACCGCGGCCACGGCCGACCAGCCGGCGTCCAGCCGCCACTGCGCATCGGCGGGCGTGCGGCCGGCCAGCACCACGATCACGTCGGCGGGGTAGCGTGGCAGTTCCTCGTCGCGCAGCCAGGGCTCCAGCGCCACGATCGCCTCGAAGGTGTCCAGCAGCAGCACGCTGCCGGGCGGCGGCAGGTTCGTGCCTTCGCCGTGCAGCGCGGCCGCCATCGCCTGGCGCCAGCCCTCGGGCGTGGCCGGCACGTGGCGCGCGTCGATCTGCAGCACGATGCGATCGCAGGCCTCGGCCTCGCGCGCCAGCTCCCTCAGCAGCGTGCTCTTGCCGATGCCACCCGGCCCTTGCAGGAACCACACCGGCTCGGCCACGCCACGCAGCATGCGCGTGAAGCGCGCGCGCTCCTCGGCGCGGCCGACGAAGTGCACGCGCCGCGCCAGGGCCAGGCGGTCGGCCAGCGTGCCGGGCGCGTGGGCTGGCGGGTGGGCGGGCGGGCTCATCACCTCCATCATCGCGGATGCAGGCGCACCGGCATGCGGCTGGGCATCATCGTGAAGGCGTTGACCTCGTCGATGCAAGACGGCTCGCAGGCCAGCTCGAGCTCGAACTGCGACAGCAGCATCGACAGCACCAGCCGCATCTCCACCGTGGCCAGGTGGCGGCCGGGGCACACCCGCGGCCCGGCGCCGAACTGCAGGAAGGCGCGGCTGTCGTGCGCGCCCTCGCGGGCCCAGCGCTCGGGGTCGTAACGCTGCGGCTCGGGATAGCGCGCGGGGTCGGTGAGCGAGGGCCGGTTGATGAAGAAGAGCTTGGTGCGCGCCGGCACGGCGATGCCGGCCACGGTGGTGTCGCGCAGCGTCTCGTAGCCGTTGAAGGGCACCACCGGCCTGAGGCGCAACGCCTCGAAGGCCAGATGCTCGAAGCCGCCCAGCGCATGCACCGCCGCATGCCCGGGGCCCACCGGCGCGGCGCCCAGCACGGCACGCGCGCGTTCCCGCCAGCGCTGCTGCAGCGGCTCGTCGGCCGCCAGGTACAGCATCGTCCAGGCCAGGCTGTGCGCGGTGGTGTCCTCGCCGGCCAGCAGCAAGGTGATGACGTTGGCCACCACGTCGGCATCCGTCAGGCCCAGCGTCTGCTGCTGCAGCAGCATGGCCTCCAGCGCATGGCGCGGCGCGGCCGGGTCGGCCGAAGCCAGCTGCGCGCGCGCGTCGTCGATGCAGGCGCGGGCATGCGCGTGCACGGCGGCCAACGCGCGGTCCACGCGCCGGTCCTGCGGCAGGCGCAGCCACTTCCAGTAGGACAACGGCATCATCACGCGCTTCATGAAGGCCGGGAACAGCAGCGCCAGGTGCTGCTGAACGCGGTCGCCCTCGGCGTCGTCGATGGTGTTGGGGTCGCGGCCGAAGGCGAGCGCGCTGGTCACGTCCACCGTGTAGCGCTTGAGCTCGTCGCCCATCTCCAGCACCTCGCCCGCCGCCGCGGCGCGCTGCCAGCGTGCATGCAGCCGCCGGGTGATGCGGGCCAGCGTGCCGAACCAGGCCTTGAAGTGCGTGGCGTTGAGCGACTGCATGATGAGCCGGCGCTGCGGCTGCCAGGCCTCGCCTTCTACCGAGAACAGGCCGTTGAAGCCCATTTCAGCTGCCACCGGCTGGATGCGCCCGCCGCGCGAGAACGCATGCGGCCGCTCGCGGCTGAGCTGCTGGGCGAGTTCGGCATCGTCGAACACCATCACGCGGTAGCCGGGCCCCAGCTGCAGCCGGTAGGGCGTGCCGAGTTCGCGCGCCCAGCGCTCGAAGATCAGGTGCGAGCGCAGAGCGTCGAAGCCCGGCAGCTGGCCCAGCAGCGGCCAGCCGGGCGGGCTGGGCAGGTCGCGCCAACGGCGAGTGGGTGCAGCTGGCGAGATGCTGGCTTGCGGGGCGGCGGTCGGGTTCATGGGCGGGTTCGCGAGCGCTGGGATGCCGGCATCGTCAGCATGCTCGTCCGCGCGCACCAGCCGAAGATCTGCCGAATCGGCGCCGCATTCGCTGCAGCGGCACGCCTATCTCCCGCAGCAGTGCGTGCAGCGCCGGGCCGCCGACGATGGGCGCCATCTCGCGATGCAGACGCTGCACCACCGGGCGGCATGTGCCATGTGCCGGCGGCTGCGGCCAGCGCCATGCAAAGGCGGAACTAAGAGATCTCGTCGGTGCAGCCCTGCTCGGCGAGCGTGCGCGCCTGCGGGAAGGCCGCGATGCGGCTCGTGCCGCCGACGGCGATGACCGGGTGTGCGACGCGATGCCCGGCGGTTCGGCCACCGGGTCGAGGACCACTCGGCGCCGACAGCGAGGACCTGTCGCGCTTTCTGCGTCCGCCGGCAGCGTCACGGCGGCAGCGCCATGGCCGCGCTGGTCATCATCGGCGTCGACTGCTGGTCATGCGGCTCAGCGAACGGCGATGAGGTTCACGGCGCTCGACTTCGGAGACGGTGACTCGAAGCTCCGCGTCGTCTCCGGCCGATGGCGAAGGCCCCGCCCGAAAACCCGCGCTTCGACCTGTCGACATCACCGATGTCCGCGAAGATCCTGCCCGTCGAGCCACCAAAGACAGCGGCCCTGCATCTTGCGATGCAGGGCCGCTGCAAGGGTGTCATCTGGGGTGGCTGATGGGATACAAAACGGCGACCTAAGCTGTTGATCTCATTGGGAAAAGCGCTGGGAAAAACTGATCTGTTCCCCCGTCTGTTCCCCTTGTCCGCATGGGACGTCTTGAAACCGTCAGCAACGACATTCTGGCGGTCCTGCCCGTCGCCCGCAACGTCGCGATGCTCATCGGTCCTTCAATGCGGAAAGGTAGGCGGTGGCAACCTCTACGCAGTGCTCCAGGCTCGGCCGATAGCCGGTCGCAGCGATTGCCTCGAAGGTCGCCACGAAGCCTGCTCCGGGTTGCCCGATCTGCTCCAGGAACCGGTCCCTGTGCCGCATGAGGAATGGCCCGGCTGCCGCCAGCGCATCCGGCTCCCGCTCGACCACCATCGCGAGGTCGAACAGATCACGCGCCGTCGCACGGTCCCCGCGGTGGTACATCTTCTTGGCGATCACCTCCGCAGCCGTCTCGACGCGCACCGGCCGCCCCTGGATCTCCCACCGCTCCCAGGCCGCGTCAGTGAGGTTGGGTGCGGCCACGAAGTCGATCTCGCCTTCCTCGAACTGCAGCTTGACGAACGAGCCCGGCATCTCCGTGTACTCCTCGGTCAGGGATGCCGCCGTGTCGCTGAGTCGGGGCGTCACGTAGCCGAGGTACTGCGGGTCCGGCACGAAGATGTCGATGTCCTTGCTGAGGCGGTGTCCGTACCTGAACATCAGGACGGTTCCGCCTCCGAAGGTCCAGAACGGGTCCGCAAGTCCCCCATGGCGCTGGATGTCGTCGACCAGTCGCAGCGCTCGCTCGAACAGCACTTCCCAGGGGCCGGACGGCAGCGACTTCATCACGCCGCGATCACGCCCACAGGCCCTGCCGGTGCACGGCCAGTGACCTGGCGAGCTTCGCGACGTTGCGCCACACAGCCTTGGGGGTCACGCCCTCCTTCGCGGCGGCTTCCTCCACGGCCATCACCACCAAGGGCACCGGCGCCTCGTCAAGCAGGTGCGTCAGGTGGGCCGCATAGCCCTTCGGTACGCTGCCGCTGACCAGCGCGTGACCGAGCGTGTCGGGCGGCACCTCCTGGACGTAGCTCACGCTGGCGTTCTTCGCCGCCATCCACAGGCCCCGCTTCCGGGAGCGCGCCGCCTGGGTGGGCGGATCGAGGTCCAGCCCCAGCACGGCCAGCACCTGAGCCACCCGGTTGAATCCCAGATCGCTCAGAGCGCCCGCCTCCAGGCCGACCAGCGTCTGCCGGGAAAGCCCGCTCAGTTGCGCGAGCCGGGACTGCGTCAGTCCCAGCGCCTCGCGCCGCTCGCGGATGATGGTGCCCAGGTTGGAGAGGTCCACAGCTTGGCCGGAAGAATTGTCGAATATTTTGGACATTCTAGCGCCTCCGGACCGCACCCGCCAGGCCCTCGCCAGCGGCGCCGCAGGCCGCTCGCTGCCCACAGCCATGACAAACATGCTCGCTGTCGGGCCACTGCGGGCGATCGAGTCCATCGATCAGTCGACGGTGCCTCGCTGCAACGGCTTCGATTTGCTCCCGCGACATCAAGCGGACCGCTCGTGAGGTCGGCGGCGCTGAGTGCCGACCAGGAAAGATCACGAACGCATCGTCAGACACCTGGACACGCAGTTCATCCTCCACGGCCACCCGCTGCGCCGAGAGCTGGATGACATCCGACGCCCTCACCGCCGCAGTCGACCGCGTCTTCAGTTCAACCAGCACGACCAGACCGCTCAGCAGCTGATAGGCCCTGTCCACCCGGGCCACGATGGGCCAGCGGCTCTTCGACCTGAACTGCGACTCCACGCAGATCAGTTCGGCGTCCCGCAGCCCGGCCGGTCGGTCCCGCCGCTCCGCGACGCCTGCGCGGTGCCGCCGGACCAGGTGCCACGTGACCGCCAAGGCAACAGCCAAGAGCAGCACCCACGGCCACATCAGCTCGAACTTCATGGTCGCCGCCTCGCCGACCATCGCCGCCAGCCATGCGCCACGAAACCCAGGATGCCCCTGGTCATCCACAGCAACGGCGGGCAGCGCTGGAGCACTCTGCAAAGGCGCGGACCGGCGGCATAGTAGGCTGCCACCAGGCGTCGCCCCCAAGGCCGTGGCCTCAGGACCGTGTCCCTGAAGTCACGCAGCGCATGGGTCTGCCATGCGTCTCCGAAGACCATCGTCGCGATGAAGCACCTCTCGCCCGGTCGTCGAGTCGACCCATCGCCTAGCGCTGTGGCGCGCCGACCCTGCAGCTCGAAACGCACGTGGGCAGCAATGCCCCTCCGGCGCGCCTCTTCCTGTGAAGTGGTTCGGCGCGGGCCGTGCAGGGATTCGAGAACCACCAGGCGTTCGCACCGGCCCATCTGCGCCAGTTCGGAGGCCCCTACCGCCCCACTCTGGCGGCACCGCTCCCGGCTCCTCATGGCCCGTCCCGGCCGTCGATCGCGGGCTCGAAGAGTCCGTTCATGACTCCCGCCGAGTCGCCGTCGAAGCTGATCGAACCGGGCGAATCGCTGGACGCCTGGCCAGAAAGCTTCAGGATGCCCTGCTGGACCAGCAGTCCCTCATAGGCCAGCGTGCGCAGTCTGCCGACACGCTTCACGCCCTTGTGGAACCGTGCGAGCTCGTCATAGAGACGAGGCAGTTCCGCCCTCTCCAACTGGAACACGAGCCGGATGCGCGGCGGCTCCGAGGTCTTGGTGGGGCCGGTCATGCGGCATCTCCTGCAGCGCGCTCGGCCGTGGCCGACCTGTCACGATCGGCCGCCAGCACGGTTCGCGCATAGGTCATCCCAGCCAGCTGGAACCCCCTCACGTTGGCGAACACAGGCTCCTTGATCTCGAGGATCCGGTGGCGCGGAAACGCCGACTTCACGGCCTTCCGGAACAGGAAGGCGCCTCCGCCCACCAGGATGATGTTCTGCAGGCTGTGCGGCGATTCGATCCACTCCTTCATGCCCGACACGGCTTGCTCCGTCACGCTCTCGGCCAGCGGCAGCAACCGTTTGAGGTCGTAGGGCTTTTGGAAGATCACCGGCGCCTTGCCGGTCCGCAGCGCCATGTCGATGGCGTCCAGATCGCGGAAGGGCGTGCCGATGTCCTTGGTGATCTCGGCGGCGAGCAGCTTCAGCACGTCGGCGACACCCCGATTCACGGAGTGGCTCTGCTTCTGCACCAGTCGCATGCCCTGGGCGACGAGCCAGTCGAAGGTTCTTGCACCCGGATCGATGATCAGGCTGCGCTCCTTGCCGATCTCGCCCAGCTTGCCGTGCGCGTGCGCGTAGAAGGCCAGCGCGCCTTGCGGCTGGGCAACGGCCAGCGTGCGCACCACGCTGACCTTCTTGCCACCGCCGACATCGTGCTCGCCCGTCATGACCCGCTCCAGGGCCGCCTTCTTCACCGCGAACAGCGCCACCGGAAGCCCGACGACCAGCAGGTCGATCTGGCTCTGCCGCATCGAGCGCAGCGCACCGCGCAGCAGCGCCATGTACTCCGGCGACTCGATGTAGTCGTCGTGCAGCTGCGTCGCCCGGAAGGTGTCGGCCGCGAGCCTGACCTCGGGACCGACTTCGTAGAAAAGGGACCCGACCGGGATGAACATCGTCTTGGCCCCATCGCCGCCGGGCCAGAGTGGTTGTCCGTTGCTGGACGGGTAGGCCAGCGACGGAAAGCTTGCGCAGCGGATCTCGCTGTCGGCCGTGCCGGTGACGAACTTGGTGTTGCCGGAACCGACATCCACCGCCCTCACGATCAGGTTCATGGTGTTCTCCGAGTGAACGAAAGAGTGCTCAGGATCGACAGATCGACCCTGCTCCTCCACGCGGATACCGACCTCTGCAGGCGCGATTTCGACGTCGGATCCGTCCCGGTGTCACTACGTTCGCACTGCAGAAGCACTGCACTGAACCTCGGATGACACCGAACGGACGAGTCGGCCGCGTGGTGTCACCACGGTCACACTGCAAAGTCACTCGTCAACCCCGTCCATCGGCGCGCACGCCGGCGCCTGACACGGCCTGGAGAGGACGGTGCCGGCCCAGTCGGGGTACCTGAGGCGGCAGCCTTGCCTGTCAACCCCGCGCCGTTGCTGGCGATCCGGGCCATTGCGACGCTAGACGGGCCCTGCCGCCGAATCGCACGCCGTCAATTGCCTGCCCCAAGGGCCGCCTGATTCTCGGGCCATCAGTCCGCACCTGAGAACCCCC
>CAZFET010000028.1:0-4586 GCA_964517545.1 uncultured Burkholderiaceae bacterium | reverse complement strand
TGGATGGCGTCGCGGTTTCCACTGTGGGCTCCCGAGGGCTCCTGGCCCGCTCCGTCCTCTCGAAGAAGACGAGCATTGCAGGCGTCGCAGTCGTTACCTGCCTCGTGCCTTCAACCGAAGTTCCCGTCCCGAACGGGTGGCGCGACCGGCCTCGACCTCCAGAAGGATCGACGCCGCGAGCGTGCCGAGTCATCCACCACAGCAGTGACCTGCCCGGTCCTTGCCAGCCGTATCCCCGCGATGACGGCTGGGCGCTCCGGAAGCGCACCGGCGCAGCAGAACCCCGTGGCGGCACCTGATGCCGCGCACCGTTCCCGCCAGCCCTTGAGCACGCGCGCATGACGCGCATCGCGCGGCGTGATGGCCTCCATGAGGCTCCCCGCACGACCCTCGCTCATCAACTCGACACCGCCCTGGACTCTCGGTCAGGGGTGGACCCATGCGAGCGGCCGGCGCTGCACACCAGGCCTGATCCACCGAATGACCCAGGGCTCGACCCTGGCGTCGATGTCGCACCCAGCCCAGAGCGGGGTGGACATCACCCCTGTCGTCGCGTCGCAGAAATGCGCAGACGGTCTGGATCAACGTGTTCCATTTTTAAGTCTGACCGAGCTGACCCAGGCCCCTCGACGAAGACCACGAGGAGCCCGGACCAGCAAAGCCATGGGTGGGTGTGGCGCTGCAGAGATCGACCGCCGCACCGACGTTGCACACGATCTCCATCGCCGTGGGCTTGCCAGGAATCGGCCCCGGGGATGTCCAGATGGATTCCTCCAACCCCGGTCCTCCCGACCGTTCATTCACCGGCGTGCTGTTCGGGCAGTCCGCCACCTCGCAGAAAGCCCACCATGTCCCGCATCCGCCGTGAAGAACCCACGCGCCGCCGCCGGCAGGCACCCCTATCCCGCAACGACCGCCGCAACGACCCGCGCGATGGCGCCGCCCTGCCCTCCTCATCCACCCGCCCTTCCAGGACCACCACGATGACCTCGGCCAGCCCAGGCCGCCTGCACGGCCAGGACTCGCCGCGCCGCCAGAACTGGGCCGGCAAGTCGCCCCAGCAGGTGCTGGACATGTACCCGCCCGGCAGGACGCCCGTGAACCGGGTGGTGGACGTGCTGATCGAGCTGTTCAACCCGCTGCACACCGCGCTGGAGAAGACCGTGTCGCACAAGACGCGCTACGAGCGCGCCCACTTCCTGCGACGCTTCTTCCGCGAACTGCACACGGACGCAGGCTTCAAGTTGGCACCCGATCCTCGCAACCTGGGCCAGCGGCACGTCCAGGCGATGGTGCAAGTCTGGCAGCGCCGGAAGCTTTCGCCGGGGACGATCCAGACCTACCTGAGCTTCCTGCGTGGCCTGGCGATGTGGCTCAACAAGCCGGGCTTCATCCGCAGGCCCGAGCACTACGGCCTGACGCCTGACGAGTACGAGCGCCACGAGAACGCCCAGCGCGACAAGAGCTGGAGCGGCAACGGCATCGACGTGGAGGCCTTGCTGGCCCAGGTCTCTGCCTACGATGCCCGCATCGGCGCGTCGATGCGCCTGATGGTGAAGGTCGGCCTGCGGCGCAAGGAGTCGGTGATGTGCCGCCCCTACGCCCACGTGCATCCGTTCGAGGAGACAGGCCTGCCCGACGAGCAACGGGAGGCGGATCGGTATCTGTGGACGAAGGGCAAGGGAGGCCGTGCGCGCTGGCTGCCGCTGGCCACCGAGGAGCAGCAGTCGGCCATCGCGAATGCCCGCAGCGTGGTCAGCGGCCATGACGCACACATGGGGGCGCCGGATCGGGACCTGAAGTCCAACCTCCGTCGTCTGGACTATGCGCTGCGCAAGTTCGGCCTCACGAAGCGCGAGAGCGGCACCACCGGGCACGGGGCGCGGCACGACCACCTTCAAGGCCAGTACCAGGACACGACGGGCACGCCGGCGCCGGTGCGTGGCGGTGGGCCTGTCGATCAGGACCTCGACCGCCAGGCGCGGCTGCGTGTGGCCCGTATCGCGGGCCATGCCCGCCTGCGCTCGGCCGGCGCCTACATCGGTGCGATCCGGCGCTCGCCTGCAGGGAGCCGCGACCCGGCCCAGGGCGAGACCGGCAAGCCTGGGCCGGGGAGCATCGGGGACGACGGTGACACGCCTGTCCCGGTCGCATGAGCCGGCCCGGCCCGGGCCGGCCCTGCGTTCAGGCGCAGGCAGGCGCCTCGGTCCGTGCTGGATCGTTGGCGTCGACCTCCTCGCCACCCGTCACCGGGGCATCGGCGTGCGGCTGCACGCGCAGGCAGTCGGGCAACCAGCCACGCCCAGCGAGCAGTTGTTCGGCCTGCGCCACCGCGGCGTCCTTCTTCAGCGCCGCGAGCGGACCAGCAACCTTGGCGCCGGCCGCCGCGTGCACCACCTCGACCACCCTCGCCTTGGACACGTGCTGAAGGTAGGCCTCCCCCGTCGCCGACCACCATCGCGTCATGTCCAGGCCGAGGGCGCGAGCCAGACCGTCATTGACCGGTCGGCCGGCGTCGGTGCCGGTGATGCCGTTCACGGTGGACGCGACCAGGAAGGTTAGCAGCCGCTGCACCGTCTGCGGCGGCTGCCGCAGCATCCAGTCGAACACCGCGTCGGGTTCCTTGGGCAGGTGCTCGATCCAGGCGATGCGGACGGCTTCGATGCGCTGGGCCGCCGGGCTCGCCTCGATGTCCTCGGCCGCGCCCCGCAACTCTTGCTGGTTGCCGGTTGCGCTGATCGCCAGCAGGTTCGGCAGTCGGTAGGCGCCATGGAGCGGGTCGGCCAGCAGCTTCAGTGTCAGGTGGGTCGTCAGTGCCGCCATCGCGACCTCGGGGCGGTCCAGCAGCTCGGCCTGGATCGCGGCAACGCGGTGGGCCGTAAGGCGGCGCATGAGCCTCTCGGAGTGCACGGGCCGTGCCGTGGCGCCGGCTGCCGATGGAAGCGACTGCAGGGCCGGGAGCCCCGTGCCGCGCGCAGGATCCGCGTCGTCTTCCGAGCCGCCTCCACCAGCCGACTTCTCTTCGGCAGCCTTGGTGATGGCCTGAGACAGATCGGCCCGATCCTCGGGACGGATCAGCCCTGCCTTGACCGCGGCACGTCCGTCCGCGCCCACATCCCGCACGCCCCCGGCCAGCGCCATCCAGGCCGCGGGCCATTCGGTCAACGCCTCGAGCCTGGCCTTGCGCTCTTCCTCCAGCCCCTCGACCTCGGACTCCAGGACGAGGAAGGCACGGTCGCGCGACGCGTCGTCCCCATCGGCGGCGTCGGTGGCGTCGTTTGCCTCGCCGGCGTCGCTGACGCCCTCTCCGGCGTCGCCATCGCCGTCACGGTCCACCAGCGCGGCCATCTGCTCGTGCAGGGCAGCGATGCGCGTGTCCAGCGCCTTCAGCGCCTCGGCCTCCTCGGGCGTTGGTGCGCGGCGGGGCTTGCGCAGCTCGCCGTGCTTGACGTACTCGTCGTAGGCGAAGCGCGGGCGGATGTCGACCCACTTCCAGCCCTCGGCCAGCAGTTGCTTCGCGCGCTTGCCCAGCTTGTCGGCGGCGAGGCGCTCCAGCAGGGCCGGGTCCAGCAGGTAGGCCTTGCGGTCGTCGTCGCTGAACAGGTCGCGGCGCAGGGGTCCGCCGGCCTTCTCGTAGGCCTTGACGGTGACGTAGCGGGCCAGCGGGTCCGCGTCCGAATCGACCTCACCCCGGGTCAGCAACTGCCGCAGATGCTCCGGGCGCTGGTTCCAGCTCGGCAGACCGGCCCAGGCCTGCTCCTGGCGCTGGTGATCGTCGACCGAGGCCAGCACCATGAGGCAGTCCAGGCCGATGCCGCCTTCGCGGTACAGGGTCATCAGCCGGGGCGAGACGGTGGCGAGCTTCATGCGCCGCTTGACGATGAGCGGCGTCACGCCGAAGGCTGCGGCCACGTCCTCGACGGACTTGCCCTGCGCAAGCAGTCTGGCGAAGGCGGCGAACTCGTCGGCCGGGTGCATCGGCACGTGGAAGCAGTTCTCTGCAAGGCTCGCGATGAGCGCCTTGTCGGCCGGCACGACAAGCACCGGCACGGGGTAGTTGTCGGCGATGTCGCCCTGCTGCACGAGCAGCGTGAGCGCGGCGAGCCGCCGCCCGCCGGCGCAGACCTCGTAGCGCCCGCGCGCCGCCTGGACGACGACGAGGTTCTGCAGCACGCCGCTGTCCTTGATCGACGCGGCCAGTTCCGGCAGCGACATCGCGGGCGTCGTGGCACTGCGGGCTTGGTGGTCCTCGGACAGCACCAGCTTGTTGAAGGGAACGAAGGTGCGAGGGGACGCCTCGATGATGGCGTCGACCTCGGCTTTGGAGAATTTCATGAGGGACTCCTGATCGGTTGCATGGCAGGCCGGCGGCCCACCATGCAGTCAGGATCCCACCGAGGCCGTGCGCCTCCAGGGGTGGCGAGGCGCTCTCGCGAATGGGCCGGCCAGGACGCCTGACCGCGCGTCAGCTCGCCTACGACTTCCCGCCCGACTTCAGGGCTGCCAACCGCTCCACCACCTCGCGTTTGCCGATGCCGCGCAAGGCAGCGATAGCCGCGAGGTTCCTGCCCCTGGGGCGCGCCTTG
>CAZFET010000027.1:10371-19812 GCA_964517545.1 uncultured Burkholderiaceae bacterium | reverse complement strand
ATAGGGCGAATGGGACGTGAAGATTGCCTGCGCTGACTTCTGTCTCACCGAGTTGATGATGCGCTTCTGAGTGTGGGGAGGAAGCGCAATCTCAGGCTCCTCCATCGCGAAGATGACGTTCTGCTTCAGTTCGGCGATGATGGACAGAAGCGCCAACACCAGCGTGTTGATGGTCCCAGTGCCTTGGTGCTGGTAAGGCGCGGCATAGTTCGTCCCGTCGATCCGCTTCGCACCTGTCCCCATGAACACCGTAAGCGTCCGTCGCAGCATTTCCCGGGTGAGGTCCGAGACGCGCATGTGAGGGTCCTCGGCCCAATCAGACGGTACGTAGTGCCGCACAGCTTCCTGCACCGACGCCAGCAGCGTCCCAATTTGCTCCTGCTCTCCCACCGGCAGCTTGCGCAGCTGGCTCAACAGGTCTTCCCACATCTTCAGACGTGTGTCCTGCAGCCGCAGAATGATGTCTAGGAGGGACCCTCGCTCCAGGCTAAGGGCCCGCGCGCCGGTGCGAAGCGTCCGCAAGAACAGGAACCCGCACTTGCGCTTGTCGCTGGAAGTGAATCGCACATACCCACCACCGTTCAATTCAGGGATGGCGTAGTAGGTCTCCCCGGCGAAGTCGTCTTCTTCAACGTCGTACCAACCATTGAAGAAGACGCGCAACGCCGCCCAGACGTGCGCCTGATCCGTGCCGATCGTTGGCGGCCCGGCGAGGAGCTTCTTGTCCTTTGAGTCCCACCATTCAAGGTGGTCCCGGAAGTGCCGTTGCTGGTCATCGGACAGCTCTGCCACCACCACTTCGACCTGAATCGGGACGACTTCCTTCCGTTCCGTATCCACGTACATCCCGGCATAGAAGTCATGCTCGTCGACCACTGGTCGCTTGGAGAGGCGCTCGGGGCCGAGTACTAGGTCGATGGCTTCGAGCAATGTCGACTTGCCAGCGTTGTTGTCGCCGACGAGGACAGTGTGCCCGTCCAGATGTACTTCGCCGTCGGCGATTCCTCTGAAGTTCCGCACTTTGACTCGGACAATCTGCATGCTGTGCCTTTGTTGTTTCTGGTCTTTAACCAGCCGTTCTCCGAAGATGGTAATTCCAGGTGCAGCAGTTGCCGGGTGACGTCGAGGATTGCGACGCTTCGGCGGTCCGATACGGTACCCATTACCGGGGAGACTTGCGCCGTCGCGCCCTCCACGAGTCGCCACTCATGCGAGCGTCAACGTCCGCTTCGCTCGTGTGCCGGTCTTGTGTCAGTGAGTCGGCTCCGATTCGATGCTGCGTCTACGATCGCCGCGAGTGGAGCATCGGTTCAGGTCCGTGGCCCGACGCCCGGAGCGATCCTTCCAACCGACAGGCGATTGCCTCGGACGCCCTCTGACGAAGCGACGCACGCACGACACTCGCCGCACCGCTGCCCCTTCCCGAAGTTGCGTGCGCTCAAATCGGCGCCGCCGTCGTCGCAACCTTCATCGTCGGCGGCAGCAGCGTCGGCGTGTGCGACTTCCCCGCCACCCAGGCATCGATCATGTCCGCCCACTCCTGCAGCATGTGGCGGCGCTGCTCCGCGTACTCCGCCTTGTTGTAGACGCCGCGCGATGAGCGCCCGTCTTCGTGCGCCAGGCACTTCTCGATCCAGTCGCTGTTGAAGCCGAGCTCGTTCAGGATCGTCGAGCCTGTGCGGCGAAGATCGTGCACGGTGAAGGGCTCCAGCGGCAGCTTCGCCTCCTTGGCGCGCTCCGCGACGATTTGCGTGACCCGGTTAAGGGTCGCCTTCGACATGCAGCGGTCGGCGTCGTAGCGCGACGGCAGCAGGAACTTCGAGCCGCTCGCGCAGGTGCGCAGCGCCACCATGATGTCGAGCGCCTGCTGCGACAGGTAGACGTTGTGGGGCTTGCCGGCCTTCATGCGGCTCTTCGGGATCGTCCAGACGGCGTTCTCGAAGTCGACCTCGTCCCAGGTGGCCTCGATCAGCTCGCTCTTGCGCACGAGTGTGAGCAGGATGAGGCGCAGTGCCAGGCGGATGGTCGGCAGCGTCGCCGTGGTGTCCAGCACCCGGTGCATGATGCGGATCTCGGTCGGCGACAGCGCGCGGTCCTTGGCCACGAAGGTGGCGATCGACGAAGGGCCAACCTCGTCGGCGGGATTCGGCGCCTTCTCGCCGTGCAGCGCCGCGAAGCCGAAGACCTGCTTGACGATGTCGCGCACATGTACGGCCGTCGCGGGCGCTCCGCGCGCCTTGATCTTGGCGCACAGGTTGCGCAGGTCCTCCGGCCCGATCTCGGCCATCAGGCGGTTGCGGAAGACCGGCAGGATGTCCCGGTCGATGATGCTCTTGCGCATCGACCGGGTGCTGTCGGCCATCCTGGCCTCTTCCAGCCAGCGCTTGGTGGATTCCTCGAAGGTCTGGGCCTCGGACCGTCGGCGCTTGTCGCGCTGCTTCTCCTGGGCGGGGGAGGTGCCTTCGGCGATGGCCTTTCTCGCCTCCATGCAGCGCTCGCGCGCCATGAGCAGCGAGATTCCGTCCTTCGTGCCGTAGCGGCCGATGGTGAGCGTCTCGCGGCGGCCGTTGAGCCGGTAGTCGAGGCGGAACGTGATCGTGCCCCGCGGGGAGACGGTCACGTACATCCCGTCCCGGTCGGCGATCTTGTAGGTGGTGGCCTGAGGTTTGATGCCCCTGAGCGTGCCATCGGACAGCATCGGCGGTCCCTCCTTTCGGAGAAATTTTACCGTCACCGAGAAGTGGCCGCTAAAAGATGTCTAAGTGCTTGAGCTGTATGTACTTTGTTGGATATTTTTTACCGTCACGCCTCACTTCATGCTGACGGTAAAAACTCTGGAGGCTGCTGGCGTCAAATTTCTACCGTCAGATTTACCGTCAGATCGAAGCGCATCCCGCCGATAGATGGCGATAGACCTCGACAGATGTTCTCTCTATGGGACAACAACTTAGGCTCATTTTTCGATCGATCTCGATCGACCCTGAAAGACACCGAATCATTCCCACTCGATCGTCGCCGGCGGCTTGGACGACACGTCGTAGGTCACGCGGTTGATGCCGCGCACCTCGTTGATGATGCGGCTCGACACGCGCTTGAGCAGGTCGTACGGCAGCGGCGCCCAGTCGGCGGTCATGAAGTCGCTGGTCTGCACGGCGCGCAGCGCGACCACGTGGTCGTAGGTGCGGCCGTCGCCCATGACGCCGACGCTCCTGACCGGCAGGAACACCGCGAAGGCCTGGCTCACGAGGTCGTACCACGACTTGCCGCTGGCCTCGTCCTTCGTGGCGCGCAGTTCGTCGATGAAGATCGCGTCGGCGCGGCGCAGCAGGTCGGCGTACTCCTTCTTCACCTCGCCGAGGATGCGCACGCCGAGCCCGGGGCCGGGGAACGGATGGCGGTACACCATGGCGTGCGGCAGGCCGAGCGCGGCGCCGAGCGCGCGCACCTCGTCCTTGAAGAGGTCGCGCAGCGGCTCGAGCAGCTTGAGCCCCAGGGTCTGCGGCAGGCCGCCGACGTTGTGGTGGCTCTTGATGGTGGTGGCCTTCTTCGTCTTGGCGCCGCCGGACTCGATGACGTCGGGATAGATCGTGCCCTGCGCGAGCCAGCGTGCGTTGGCGAGCTTCTTCGCCTCGCGCTGGAACACGTCGACGAACTCCGCGCCGATGATCTTGCGCTTGGCCTCGGGGTCGCCCACGCCGGCCAGCTTGCCGAGGAACTGCGCGCTCGCGTCGACGTGCACCACCTTCGCGTGCAGCCGGCCGGCGAACATGTCCATCACCAGCTGCGCCTCGTTCAGCCGCAGCAGCCCGTGGTCGACGAACACGCAGGTGAGCTGCTCGCCGATGGCGCGGTGGATCAGCGCGGCGGCCACGCTGGAGTCGACGCCGCCGGACAGGCCGAGGATCACCTCGTCGCGGCCGACCTGCGCGCGGATCGCGGCGACCGCCTCCTCGACGTGGTCGCGCATGATCCAGTCGGGCCTCGCGCCGCAGATGCCGAGCACGAAGCGCCGCAGCACCCCCGTCCCTTGCAGCGTGCGCGTGACCTCGGGATGGAACTGCACGCCGTAGAAGCCGCGCGACTCGTCGGCCATGCCGGCGATCGGGCAGCTCGGCGTGCTGGCCATCAGCACGAAGCCCGGCGGCAGCTCGGTGACCTTGTCGCCGTGGCTCATCCAGACCTTCAGCATGCCGTGGCCGTCGGTGGTGCGGAAGTCCTCGATGCCCTCGAGCAGCCTCGTGTGCCCGCGCGCGCGCACCTCGGCGTAGCCGAACTCGCGGTGGTCGCTCCACTCCACCTTGCCGCCGAGCTGCGCGGCCATCGTCTGCATGCCGTAGCAGATGCCGAGCACCGGCACGCCGAGCGTCCACACCGCCTGCGGCGCGCGCAGCTCCTGCTCCTCGTAGGTGCTGGCGTGGCTGCCCGACAGGATGATCCCCTTCGGCGCGAACTCGCGGACGAACGCATCGCTCACGTCGTTGGGATGGATCTCGCAGTAGACGTGCGCCTCGCGCACGCGGCGCGCGATGAGCTGCGTGACCTGCGAGCCGAAGTCGAGGATCAGGATCTTGTCGTGCATGGCGTGGACACCGGGGAGTCGGAGTTCGCGGCGCGCCGCGCGCGCGCCTGGCGGCGGAAGTGGCGAAGCGCCACGAGCATGGCCGCGCCTTGCAGCGCGGCGCACAGGAAGTACGGCAGGCCGATGCGCCAGTCGCCTTGCGGCAGGTGCGACACCAGGCCCAGCAGCGGCGCGCCGACCACCGGCGCCAGCACGGCCATGAGGCTGTTGATCGAGGCCACCGCGCCCATGGTCTGGCCCTGCGTGCGCTCGTCGGCCGCATTCGACACGATGCTCTGCAGCGCCGCCGTGGCCGCGAAGCCGAGCACGTTGCACAGGATCACGACGTACATCACCCAGCCGGCGGTGGCCAGGCCCCAGGCCGCGTAGCACAGCGCCGACGACACCAGCCCCAGCACCGCCAGCCGCTGCGCGCTGAAGCGGCGCAGCAGGTGCTTGAGCAGGAAGCCCTGCACGAGCGCCGACATCACGCCCACCGCGAACAGCGACCAGCCGTTCTCCAGCGGCCCCCAGCCGAACTTGAACTGCGTGTACAGGACCCAGGTCGTGTGCAGGATGAACTGCGCCAGACCCGCCAGCGCGATCACGCTCACCAGAGGCCCCACGCCGTGCAGCGACGCCAGACCGCGCAGCGAGGTCACCGGGTTCGCGCGTCGCCAGTCGATCGCGCGCCGGCGCTCCGGCGGCAGCGACTCCGGCAGCACCCACCAGCCGTAGGCCGCGTTCAGCAGCGCCAGGGTGCCGGCCACGTAGAACGGCAGGTGCAGGTCGATCGCGCCGAGCAGGCCGCCCATCACCGGCCCGAGGATGAAGCCCAGCCCGAACATCGCCCCCAGCAGGCCGAAGCGCCGTGCCCGCTCCTCCGGCGGCGTGATGTCGGCGACGTAGGCATTGGCCACGGCCGCGTTGGCCTGCATCGCACCGCCGACCAGGCGCACGGCGATCAGCATCCACAGCGCCGTGGCCAGCGCGGTGGCGAAGAAGTTCAGCGCCAGCCCGGCAAAGCCCAGCAGCAGCACCGGCCGGCGGCCGTAGCGGTCGGACAGCGCGCCCAGCACCGGCGAGCCGACGAAGCTGGCGATGCCGAACGCGAAGGCGACGGCGCCGTACCAGAAGGCCTGGTCGGCCTGCGAGGCCGTGAAGGTGCCCACCGGCGGCGGCAGCACCGGGATGATCAGGCCGATCGACGCCATGTCGATCAGCACGGTCACCAGGATGAAGGGCATGGCCGCCCGGCGCGGCGTGGGAGCGGGCGTCGAGCTCACGCCCGTCACTCCATGCGGTAGTTCGGCGCTTCCTTCGTGATCGTCACGTCGTGCACGTGGCTCTCGCGGATGCCCGCCGACGTGATCTCGACGAACTCGGCCTTGGCGCGCATCTCTTCGATCGAGGCGCAGCCGCAGTAGCCCATCGCCGCGCGCAACCCGCCGGCCATCTGGAACACGATGGCGATCATCGAGCCCTTGTAGGGCACGCGGCCTTCGATGCCCTCGGGGACGAGCTTGTCGGCGTTGGGGTTGCCGTCGGTTTCCTGGAAGTAGCGGTCGGCGCTGCCCTCGGCCATGGCGCCCAGCGAGCCCATGCCGCGGTAGCTCTTGTAGCTGCGTCCCTGGTAGAGGATCACCTCGCCCGGCGCTTCTTCGGTGCCCGCGAACACGCCGCCCATCATCACCGAGCTCGCGCCGGCGGCGATGGCCTTGGCGATGTTGCCGGAGTAGCGGATGCCGCCGTCGGCGGGCAGCGGCAGGGCGCTGCCCTTGAGCGCGGTGGCCACGTTGTCGATCGCGGAGATCTGCGGCACGCCGACGCCGGCGACGATGCGGGTGGTGCAGATCGAGCCGGGCCCGATGCCCACCTTCACCGCGTCGGCGCCCGCGCCCACCAGCGCGAGCGCGGCCGCGCCCGTGGCGATGTTGCCGCCGACCACGTCGACGTTCGGGTAGTTCTTCTTCACCCAGCGCACGCGCTCGATCACGCCCTGGCTGTGACCGTGCGCGGTGTCGACCACGATGGCGTCGACGCCGGCCTTGACCAGCAGCTCGACGCGCTCCTCGGTGCCCTCGCCCACGCCCACCGCCGCGCCGACGCGCAGCTTGCCCTGCGCGTCGCGCGCGGCGTTGGGGAAGTTGGTCTGCTTGGTGATGTCCTTCACCGTCATCAGGCCGCGCAGCTCGAACGCGTCGTTGACCACCAGCACGCGCTCGAGCCGGTGGCGGTGCATCAGCGCCTTGCCTTCGTCGAGCGACGCGCCTTCCTTCACCGTGACCAGCCGCTCGCGCGGCGTCATGATCTCGGAGACCGGCACGTCGAGCCGCGTCTCGAAGCGCAGGTCGCGCCCGGTCACGATGCCGACCACCGTGGTGCCTTCGAGCACGGGGAAGCCCGAGATGCCGTGCTGCCGCGACAGCTCCTTCACCTGCCGCACGGTGGTCTGCGGCGTGATGGTGATGGGATCGCGCAGCACACCCGACTCGTAGCGCTTGACGCGCGCCACCTCGGCCGCCTGCTGCTTCGGCGTGAGGTTCTTGTGGACGATGCCGATGCCGCCTTCCTGGGCGATCGCGATCGCCAAGCGTGCCTCGGTCACGGTGTCCATCGCGGCCGAGACCAGCGGCAGGTTGAGGCGGATGTTGCGCGAGAAGTGGGTCGAGAGACTGGTGTCGCGCGGAAGGACCTGGGAGAACGCCGGGACGAGCAGTACGTCGTCGAAGGTCAGCGCTTTGCCGAGAAGGCGCATGGGAAGGCTCCAGACGCAAAGCCGAATTATACGGACGCGCGTTGCGCCCGCGCCGCGTCCGTGGCGTAGTGCACGCGGCGTGACGCAAGGCCGCCGCTACACTGCCCGGAGAGTGTTCCTGCCCCTCCGACACGCCATGAAGCTGCTGCACGCCTCGCTCGTCGCCCTGCTGGCCGCCGGTGCCTGTGCGGGCGCCATGGCGCAATGGAAGTGGCGCGACGCCAGCGGTGTGGTGCAGTACAGCGACCGCCCGCCGCCCAGCGGCACCCCCGAGAAGAACATCCTCGAGCGCCCGACGCCGGCGCGCGTCGCCGCCCCGGCGCCCGCGGCGGCGGCTTCCGCGCTGCCCGGCGCACCCGGCGCGGCGGCGTCGGCGCCGCGCGGCGTCGACACCGAGCTCGAGGCCCGGCGCAAGCAGCTCGAGCAGGAGCAGCAGTCCAAGGACGCCGCGACCAAGAAGGCCGACGAGCAGCGCATCGCCGCCGAGCGCGCCGAGAACTGCAAGCGCGCCCGCAGCGCGCTGCGCTCGATGGAAGAAGGCATGCGGCTCGTGCGCACCAACGAGAAGGGCGAGCGCGAAGTGCTCGACGACAAGGGTCGCGCCGAGGAGATGACGCGCGCCCGCTCGGTCATCGCCAGCGACTGCAAGTAGCCGCCGTCGCGCACCCGCGCGCGAGGCGGTCGCTCAAGGCCCGGACGGCCCGCTGCCTTTCTTCCCCGACTTGCTCTGGCGCTTGTAGCGCTGCCGGCGCGCCTCCTTCGGATCGACCAGCAGCGGCCGGTAGACCTCGACGCGGTCGCCGTCGCGCAGCGGCTCGGAGAGTTCGCGGGCCTTGCCCCACACCCCGACACGCTGCGTCGCCAGGTCGATCTGCGGATGGCGCTCCAGCAGTCGGCTTTCGCGCAGCGCGTGCAGCACGGTCGCGCCGGGCGCGAGCCGCAGCTCGCACAGGTCGACTTCGCCCGGGCGCGGGCTGTACGCGACCTCCACGCGCAGCCACTCAGCGCTGGCCATAGACCTGCTCCGCGCGCTTGACGAACGAGTCGACGAAGGTGTTGGCGATGCGGTCGAACACCGGGCTCACCACGGCCTCGAGCGGCCGGCTGCTGAACGCGTAGCACAGGTCGAAGCCGACGCGGCAGGCCGGCGCGCCCGCGCCGATGGGCGCGAACTCCCAGGTGCCGTCGAGATGCGAGAAAGGGCCGTCGACGAGCTCCACCACCACCGAACGATGCGCGACATGGCGGTTGCGCGTGGTGAAGGCGTGGTGAACGCCGGCGTAGGCCAGGGTCAGGCGCGCGGTCACGCCGTCGTCGTGCGCCTGCAGCACGTCGGCGCGCTCGCACCACGGCAGGAACTGCGGATAGGCCGCCACGTCCGTCACCAGCTCGTACATCTCGCGCGGCGAGTACCACAGCAGAACGGACTTCTTGACGTGCTTCATACAATGAATCGATTGTATTGACGAGCCCCGGATGACCATCGCCGAGAACCGCCGCGCACGCTTCGACTATCACCTCGAGGAGACCCACGAGGCCGGGCTCGCGCTCGAAGGCTGGGAGGTCAAGGCGATCCGCGCGGGCCAGGTGCAGCTCACCGACGGCTACGTCGTCATCCGCGACGGCGAGCTGTACCTGATCGGCTGCCGCGTCAACCCGCTGCGCGAAGCGTCGACGCACGTCTCGCCCGAGCCCGACCGCACGCGCAAGCTGCTGATGCACAAGGACGAGATCCGCCGCCTGATCGGCAAGGTCGAGCAGCGCGGCTACACCCTGGTGCCGCTGAACCTGCACTACAAGGGCGGGCGCGTGAAGGTCGACATCGCGCTGGCCAAGGGCAAGGCGCAGCACGACAAGCGCGAGACCGAGAAGAAGCGCGACTGGGAACGCGAGAAGGCGCAGCTGATGCGCACGAAGATCAGCGGCGCAAAGCGCTGAGGGCCTGCTCCAGGTCGGCGATCAGGTCGTCGGCCGACTCCAGCCCGATCGACAGGCGCACCAGGGTGCCTGCGTACGGCGCCCGGCCGCCGCGCATCGCGGCGAGGTCGTACGGCACGGCCAGGCTCATCGGGCCGCCCCACGAGTAGCCGATCCCGAACCGGCCGCCGGCCGCCAGGCGGTCGGT
>CAZFET010000027.1:6216-10361 GCA_964517545.1 uncultured Burkholderiaceae bacterium | reverse complement strand
CGACGAAGGCGTCGACGCGCGACGTGTCGTAGCGCGGGTCGACCATCACCGAGAACAGCCCCGCCGCGCGCGAACACAGCGCAGCCCAGTGCTCGTGCCCCGGCGATCCCGGCAGCGCCGGATGCAGCACGCGCGCGAACTCGGGCCGCGACGCGCACCACCGCGCGATCGTGCGCGCGGCGCGGTCGTGCGCCTCGTAGCGCAGGTCCAGCGTCGGCAGGCCGCGCAGCACGGCCTCGGCATCGTTCGCGCCGACGCCGAAGCCCAGCCGCATGTGTACCGCGCCGATGCGATGGAGCAGCGCCTCGTCGCGCGTGGTCACCGAGCCCATCAGCACGTCGGCGCCGCCCGACGGGTACTTGGTCAGCGCGTGCACCACGATGTCGGCGCCCAGGCCGTCGCCCAGGTCGAAGCCGCAGAACGCGACGCCGGCGCCCCAGGTGTTGTCGATCGCCACGGTGACGCCGCGCTCGCGCGCCGCGCGCACGATGCCGCGCAGGTCGGGGAACTCCATCGTCACGGAGCCGGGCGCCTCGACCCAGACCAGCTTCGTGCGCGGGCCGATCAGCGATGCGAAGCCGGCCGCGTCGAGCGGGTCGTAGAGGCGGTGCGTCACGCCCCAGCCCGCCAGCTCGTGCGCTGCGAGCGCCCGCGACGGGCCGTACACGTTGTGCGGCAACAGCAGCTCGTCGCCCGACCCGAGGAACGCGAAGTCGACCATCGCGATCGCCGCCAGCCCGCTGGGCGCCAGCAGCACATGCGTGCCGCCTTCGAGCGTGGCGATGCGCTGCTCGAGCGTGAAGGTGGTGGGCGTGCCGTGCAGGCCGTAGGTGTAGGCGGCCTTGCTGCGCCAGTCGCGCGCGCGCAGCGCGGCCACGTCGCGGAACAGCACCGTCGAGGCCTTGTGCACGGCCACCGGCACGGCGTCGAAGCCGTCGGGCGCGCGGTACGGGTGGTGGATCAGGCGTGTCGGGACGGCGCGCCCGTCGTCCGCTGCCCGCTCGTCGCTCATGGCCGGCCTCCGCTCAGACCACTTCACCGATCAGATCGTGGCCTTCGACGCCGACGATACGCGCGCGCACGAAGTCGCCCGTGCGGAAGGTCTTCGAGGCCTTGGCCGGCGGCAGCAGGCGCACGGTGCCGTCGATCTCGGGCGCGTCGGCATAGGTCCGGCCGACGCCGCCTTGCTTGCCGAGCGCACGCGCCTGGTCGACCAGCACCTGCATGGTCGCGCCGAGCCGCTGCTGCAGCTTCGCGGTCGACACCGCCTCGGCGACTTCCATGAAGCGCGCCCGACGCTCCTCGCGCAGCTCGGGCAGCAGCATGCCGGGCAGCTCGTTCGCCGCGGCGCCTTCGACCGGCGAGTACGCGAAGCAGCCGGCGCGGTCGATCTGCGCCTGCCGCACGAAGTCGAGCAGATGCTCGAACTCCGCGTCGGTCTCGCCGGGGAAGCCGGCGATGAAGGTGCTGCGCACCACGATCTGCGGGCACGCCTCGCGCCAGCGCAGCAGCCGCTCGAGGTTGCGTTCGCCGCTGGCCGGGCGCTTCATGCGGCGCAGCACGTCGGGGTGCGAATGCTGGAACGGCACGTCGAGGTACGGCAGCACGCGGCCCTCGGCCATCAGCGGCAGCACGTCGTCGACGTGCGGGTACGGATAGACGTAGTGCAGGCGCACCCACGCGCCGTGGCGCTCGGCCAGCGCGCCGAGCTGCTCGACGAGGTCGAGCATGCGCGTCTTCACGGGCCGGCCCTGCCAGAAGCCGGTGCGGTACTTCAGGTCCACGCCGTACGCGCTGGTGTCCTGGCTGACGACGAGCAGTTCCTTCACGCCGGCGTCGAACAGGCGATCGGCCTCGCCCAGCACGTCGCCGACCGGCCTGGACACCAGGTCGCCGCGCATCGACGGGATGATGCAGAACGTGCAGCGATGGTTGCAGCCCTCGCTGATCTTCAGGTACGCGTAGTGCTTCGGCGTGAGCTTGATGCCTTGCGGCGGCACGAGGTCGGTGAACGGATCGTGCGGCCGGGGCACGTGACGGTGCACCGCGTCCATCACCTCCTCGGTCGCGTGCGGCCCGGTGACCGCGAGCACGCGCGGGTGCGCCTGCTTCACCACGTCGCCCTTGGCGCCGAGGCAGCCGGTGACGATCACCTTGCCGTTGGCGGCGAGCGCCTCGCCGATGGCGTCGAGGCTCTCCTGCACGGCGTCGTCGATGAAGCCGCAGGTGTTGACGATCACCAGGTCGGCACCCTCGTGCGTCTTCGACGTGGCGTAGCCCTCCGCGGCCAGCCGCGTGAGGATGAGCTCGGAATCGGTGAGCGCCTTGGGGCAGCCGAGCGAGACGAATCCGACTTTCGGCGTCACTTCTTCGAGGCGGGCGCGCCCGGGAACAGCGCGCCGGATTGCTTGAGCATCTGCTCCTGCATCTGTGCGAACAGGCTGCGCGACTGCTCGAGGTAGTTGCCCATCAGGCCCTGCATCATCGGGTTCTGGCCGTTGAGGAACTGCGCCCACAGGTCCGGCGGCAGCTTGGCGTTCTCGGCGAAGCGGCTCTGCAGGTCGACGAAGGCCTGCAGGTTCTTCTCGAGGTAGGTGCCCATCATCCCCTGCATCGCGTGGCCGTAGAAGCGGATGATCTGCGCGAGCATCTGCGTCGAGAACATCGGCATGCCGCCGGTCTCTTCTTCCAGGATGATCTGCAGCAGGATGCTGCGCGTGAGGTCGTCGCCGCTCTTCGCGTCGCGCACCTCGAACGCCTCGTTCGCCAGCACCATCTCCTTCACGTCGGCCAGGGTGATGTAGCTGCTGGTCCGCGTGTCGTAGAGGCGGCGGTTCGGGTACTTCTTGAGGATGCGCGGTCCGCTGTCCGCGGCGCTGTCCGCGGCATGGCCGCGGCGGGTGTTGGCCATGGCCGTGGCTCCGTGTGCAAGTGCACATGGATTCTAGGGTCCTCGGGGGAGGCTCCCGAACGGGTTAACCCGGGCGACGGCCCCGGGTTCCGCTGCACGCGTGCGCGCGTGCGCGTCGACGCGCTTACCGCATCGGCCGCAGGTCGGTGCGGTCCATCCACGACTGGGAGCCTTCGTTCCACGTGTGCGTGGCCATGAACAGCACGGTGTCGGCCCTTACCTGCGCCCGGGTCGCGGTCGCGCGAACGGGCGCTGCGCGGCCATTGCGCACCCACTGGCTCAGCCCTTCTTCCCAGTGATGGCCGGCAAGGAACGCGTCGCGCTCCGCGACGACCTCGGCCCGTGTGCGGCCCGGTGCCTGCGTGCCCGAACCGGACTGCAGGACCCATGCGCCGCTGGCTTCGTCGATGCGATACGTCGACATCCAGGCGTCGCGTTCGGCGATCACCTGAGCACGGCTCAGGCCCGTCGTCGTCGTGACAGGCGCCGTCGGCACCTCCTGCGCCTGCGCGCCGGCCCCTGCGGCAGCCAGCGCGAGTGCCACGACTTGCATCGGCAGGCGGAATGTCAGATGACTGCGGACGTCCATGAATGTTCTCCTTCTGGTAGCGGTCGCCGCCAAGCGGTGACCAAGGCTCATCGTGCGTCTGTGCGTCACCGCGGTCTGTGCGCTACAGCGCTTACGCCGCCGCAAGGGTCGACGGCGGCGGCCGTTGCTGCCGCGAGGCGGCCACCTCGTGGGCGTGATCACCTCGTACGCGAAGGTCGGGTCGATCGGCGGGCGCATCCCGGCTAGCGGCCGGGCATGCCGACGGACTCCGGCGCGAGCACGATCTCGACGCGCCGGTTCGCCTGCCGCCCTGCGGCGGTCGCGTTGTTCGCAGCCGGTCGATGCGGGCCATAGCCGTGCGCATTCAGGCGCTCGGCGTCGACGCCCCTCTCCACCAGGGCGGCCATCACCGCTTCGGCGCGTCGTTCCGACAGCACCAGGTTGGCGGTCTCGTCGCCGACGTTGTCGGTGTAGCCCTCCACGACCGCGCGCGCCGCCGGGTGCCGCTTCATGAAGTCCGCCAACTTCGCCACACCGGCGGCACTGCCGGGCTGCAGCTGCGAGCCGCCGGCGTCGAACAGCATGTCGCCGAGCGACACCACGATGCCGCGCTCGGTGACACGCGCGTTCAGCGATACGAGTTGCCTCGCGAGGTCGTCGATGCGCGCTTGCTCGGCCTGCGCC
>CAZFET010000027.1:0-6206 GCA_964517545.1 uncultured Burkholderiaceae bacterium | reverse complement strand
GCCGCACCCGCGCGGACATGCGCCGCGGCTTCGGCGTCGTGCGCCTGCAGCGCCAGCTGCAAGCGCCCGCGCTCGGCGTTCGCAGTGGCCGTGTCGTCCTGTGCCATGCGGCTGGCGGCCGTCTCCTGCGCGATGGTCAAGCGCTGCAGGCCGAGATGCGCGAGATGGTCCACCTCGCTCGGGGGTCGACGGTCGGCGTGGGCCTGCTCGGCACGGCGCAGCGCGTCCGTGGCATGCCGCAGCTCGGTGTTCGCGTTGAGCAGTACCGCCGGGTCGTGGCACGCGGCCCGAAGCTGAGTGCGCGCGTGCTCGAGTGCGAGGCTGCGCTCGGGTGCGGTGCTGCAGCCCGCCTGCACACTCAGCACGGCGAGCAAGACGGTGGGAAAGGTCCATCGGCTGCGACGGATGCCTTGGCTCCTGGCCCGCCTCGTATCTCTCGGACTCAGCGGGCCTACGGCCAGTGCGAGGCCCGCCACGAGACGCCGCGCGCACGCCTGCGCGGTCCGCAAGGCGCGAAGGACGATCGCATTCGTCGGGCGGGACATGGAAGCACTCCTGCGGCACGGACCGCTCGTTCGGTTCCGGCCAGCGTAGTCGGCGCGGCGCGGCGGGTCTGTCCGCCAGCGCACGCAGCATTCGCCGACACCCCGGCCACGCACGCCGCAGGTCCGCGCTGTGATCGCCAGCGCACGGACGGCGTCACCACGGGGCGTCAGCATGAGCCTCCCTGCCTTGCAACGCCGCCCTGAGCCGCCGACGACATGACCGCAATCACGCCCGACGAGTTCGACTCGATGCGCCGCGCGCTGGCGCAGGCGCGCTTCGAGTTGGCCGTCTGCCGTCGCGCGCTGGCCGAGGCCGTGCGGGCCGCCGGACGCGACACGCTCACCGGCCTGCCGAACCGGCGCGACTTCGACGCCCACGCCGCACGCGCGCTGGCCGACCACGCCGATGCCGAGCGACCGCTGGCGCTGTTGTTCGTCGATCTCGACGGCTTCAAGAAAGTCAACGACCGCCTCGGGCATGCCGTCGGCGACCGCCTGCTGCGCATCGTCGGCGCGAGGCTGAGCCACGGCGTGCGCGCGGGCGACTTCGTCTGCCGCCACGGCGGCGACGAGTTCCTCTGCCTGCTGCCGGACGTGGGCAGCGCCGACCGCGCACGCGCCATCGCGCAGAAGCTTGCCTGTGCGGTATCGGCGCCGTGCCGCCTGGGCCCCCGCACGGTGGTGGCGGTGCGCGCGAGCATCGGCGTGGCGACGTATCCGGACGACGGCCGGTCCGTGCGCACGCTGCTGCGGCGGGCCGATGCCGCGATGTACGACGCCAAGGCCCTCGACTGCGGCGTGCGGATGGCCACGGCGATGTCCGTCGATGGACGCTCGTCCGATGCGTCGTGCTCCACGATGTGAGCGCCGGCGCCGCGGCGGCTCGTCCATCGTCATCGACAGCAAGGAGCCTCCTTGTCCGACACCGGAAATCATCTCGTCGACGGCCTGCCGCGCTCGGACCGGCGACGCCTGCTGGCGTCGTGCGAACCCGTGGAGCTCGAGCTGTCGGACGTGCTGTACCACGTCGATTTGCCCACGCGGTTCGCGCTGTTCCCGCTCGACGGGTTCGTCTCGCTGATCACGCCCGCCAACGACCACGCCGGCCTCGAAGTCGGCATGGTCGGCCGCGAAGGCATGATCGGCATGGAGCTCGTGCTCGGCGTGCGCACCGCACCTCTGCACGCCGTGGTGCAAGGTGCCGGCACGGCCTGGCGTGTGGGCCACGCGGCATTCGGCCAGGAACTCGCACGCAGCACGGCGCTGCGCCGCGTGCTGCAGCACTATGTGCACGTGACGCTTCGGCAGCTCGCCACGGCGTCGAGCTGCCGGCGCTTCCACGCCATCGGGCCGCGACTCGCGCGCTGGCTGCTGATGAGCCAGGACCGCGCGCAAGCCGACCGCTTCCACGTCACGCACGAACTCATGGCGCTGATGCTGGGGGTGCGCCGCGTCGGCGTGACCGTGGCCGCGGGCGGGCTGCAGGCTGACGGGCTCATCCGCTACCACCGGGGCGAGCTGACGGTGCTGGACCGCGCCGGCCTCGAGGCGCGCGCCTGTGCGTGCTACGTCAGCGACCTGCGCGCGTACCGCGCGCACATGGGGTCGTGCGGCGCGGCTGGCGGCACTGCGCTGCGCCGATGACAGCCCCGCCCGCGACCGTCAGAGCTGGTGCCAGCCGGCCTGCGTGTCGACGAAGTCGGCCGTGATGTCGTCGGCGGGAGCCGCGGCAGCCTCCGCTTCGCCCAGCGGCCCCCGGTCGGCGCGCGGCGCGCGTCGCCCGGCCGCTGACGCCACGGGTGGCACGTCCGGCCCTTCGACGTGTACCGATCCGGCGCGGGCGACGTCGTCGGTCGCCGTGTCGAGTGCTTCAAAGGGTGCCATGCGACTTCTCCGGCGTCATGTGAGCACGGCGTCCGCGACCGGCCGACGGTGCGCCAGCGCACCGGACCTCGCGCTCACGTCGCGGTGCGGTCGGGCAACAGCCGGTCGTACTCCTTCTTCACCACCGCATAGCACTCGCACGCGCGCCGCTCGAGACCGGGGCGGTCGAGCACCTTGATGTGCCCGCGCGCGTAGCGGATCAGGCCGAGCCGCTGCAGTTCGAGTGCGGCTTCGGTGACGCCCTCGCGGCGCACGCCGAGCATGTTGGCGATCAGCTCCTGCGTCATCACGAGTTCGTTGACCTCGAGGCGGTCCAGGCTCAGCAGCAGCCAGCGGCACAACTGCTGGTGCAGCGTGTGGTGGCGGTTGCACACCGCCGTCTGCGCCATCTGCGTGATGAGGGCCTGCGTGTAGCGCAGCAGCAGGTGCATGGCCGGCCCGGCGCGCTCGAACTCGGCCCTCATGACATTCGATCGCAGCCGGTAGCCTTCGCCCGCGCTCTGCACGACGCCGCGGCTGGGCGTGGAGCCGCCGCCCATGAACAGCGACACGCCGACGATGCCCTCGTTGCCGACCACTGCGATCTCGGCCGAGGCACCGTTCTCCATCACGTACAGCAGCGAGACGATGGCCGTGGTCGGGAACCACGCATGGCTCATCGCGCGGCCCGACTCGTAGAGCACCTGGCCGAGCGCCATGGGCACGCGCTCGAGCTCCGGCTGCCAGCGCTGCCACTCGGGCTCGGGCAGCGCGGCCAGCAGCTGGTTGAGCTTCGGACCAGTGGCGTGGTTCATGGCGGAACTCCCGTCGACGCGGCCGGGCATCGTCGGCGCATGAATCCAGTATGTGCGCTGGCGCACCGAAGTGCCAGAGACGATGGGGTGCACCCGCGTGCGCCCGCGCCACGCGGGGGCGGCGAGCGCCCGCGCGAAATGGCCGTCGGTCACCCACCGGCGTGCGCCCGCGCCACGCTACAGGTCACCAGCGCTTGCGGCGTGGCGGGCCGTAGCGCCGAAGCGGCGGTGGTGCCGCGGGAAGCGCCGGCGCTGCGCGGTCCGGCTGCGCAGCAGCGGCCGGGTCCGCAACGACCGGCTCCAGCGCCGGTGGCGGCGCGCCTTCGGCCGTGAAGTCGTTCTGCTGGCGCGCGAGCCGCCGCGCCGAGGCCGTGTCGCGCGGTGGCGCCCGAGGTCGTCTCATCGCGGCAGCTCCTGCAGCCTTCAGCGCACCGAGCCGCGACGCAGCAGGTTGACCAGCGCGAGCAGGATCGCGGCCCCCAGGAACGAGATCAACATCGCCGTGACGCTGAAGTCGTTCTGGTTGATGGTTCCGACCCCCACGAGCGGCGAGATCAGCCAGCCGCCCAGCATCGCGCCGACGATGCCGACGACCACGTTGAGCACGATGCCTTGCTGGCCGTCGGTCTTCATCAACAGGCTGGCGAGCCAGCCGATCAGGCCACCGGCCACGAGCCAGATGAGCAGGTTCATGTGCACTCCTTCGGAAAGTCGCGAGGCTCGCGGCGCGGGCCTCGCAGCGGCATGCTGATGCTGCTCGGGGTCCGGCGTCGGTTCGCTACCGCACAGCCGCAGACGATGGGGCCGGTTCCCGTCGCCCGCGGTCGCAGCGCGGCCTGCGCGTGCGCTGCCGAACAGACCGCGACGCCTGCGGCACGCGACAGTTTCGGCCTCGACTCTCACTGGAGACTGCAATGGGCCAGCAAGACCGCACTGCGCGTGCCATGCACGAAACCGCGTCGCCCGGGCGTGCCGGCCCCGACCCACGGCACGGCCCCGGGCCCCGCCTGATGGGCGCCGGCACGCTGCTCGGCAATGACGTCTTCAACCGCGAGGCCGAAGCGCTGGGCGACATCAAGGAAATCATGCTCGACGTGCATACGGGGCTGGTGAGCTATGCCGTGCTGTCGTTCGGCGGCTTCATGGGCGTGGGCGAGAAGCTGTTCGCCGTGCCTTGGGGCGCCTTGAAGCTCGACACCGAGCACAAGCGCTTCATGCTCGACGTCGACCGTTCGCGGCTCGAGGGCGCGCCGGGGTTCGACAAGAATCTGTGGCCCGACATGGCCGACGTCGGCTGGCAGCGAAGCATCCAGGCCTGGTACGACGGCCAGCCGCCGGACACCCCCGTCAAGCCCTGACCCCTGCGCGGCGCCCGCACGTTCGCCGGACACGCGGAACGCGCAGACTATCGCGGGCGCCGCGTGCGTCGGCGCCACACCGCGTAGGCGTGCATCAGCGGCTGCGCGGTGACGCCGTGCACCACGATCGACGCGGCCACCGTCCACAACGTGAACGACAGAAGCGCCTGCGCGACCTCCGGCGCGAGCCCGTGACGCAGCGCGAACAGAAGGTAGAACACCGAGCCGACGCCGCGAATGCCGAACCACGCGAGCATGGCGCCCTGCGGCGCCGACAGGCGCTCGCCGGGCAGCGAGACGATCACCGACAACGGACGCAGCACGGCCAGCACCAGCGGCACGAACCACCCCAGCGACGGCAGCGGCGGCGCGTACGCCAGCATCGCGCCGACGACCAGCACGACGGCCAGCTCGGCCAGCTTCTCGAGCTGCTCGTTGAAGCCCCTCACCGAACCGCGCATGTCCGCGGCGTGGTCTTGCGGCGCCTGGCCGCCGCCCGGCGGGGCCGCCGGCCCTGCGGCCATGCGGCGGCTCGGCGGCCGCTCGCGCACGCGCTGCAGTGCCAGCCCGGCGGCGAACACGGCCAGGAAGCCCGAGGCGAGGCACGCCTGTGCGACCCCGTACGCCAGTGCCACGAGGCCGAGTCCGAGGAACTCGTCGAGCCCGACCGCTTCGCCGTGCCGGCTGCGCAGGTGGACGACGAGCTGCCCGCTCGCCGCACCGAGCAGCGCGCCGATGGCCACGCCGCCCAGCGTGGCCCACACCAGGTCGATGCTCCACCAGCGCAGCAGGCCGTGGCCGACCTCGCCCGCGCCGAGCAATCCAAGTCCCAGCATCACGAACGGAAACGCCGCCCCGTCGTTGAGCCCGCCTTCGCCCGCGAGGCTGAAGCCGAGCCGGTCCGGACGATCGCCCCGTTCGGACCGCACGCCGGAGGCGAGCACCGGATCGGTCGGTGCGAGGATCGCCCCCAGCAGCACCGCGGCGCCCACCGGCAGGTCGAGCCACCACACGCCGACGGCGGCGACGAGCGCCACCAACGCCGCCATCGACACGAAGGCCAGCCGCAGCGGCAGCCGCCAGCGCCAGTTGCGCAGCGGCACGCCAAGCTGCATGCCCACCGCGAACAGCGCGATCAGCAATGCGACCTCCGCGACCCGCTCGAGGAGCGCCGCGTGCTCCAGCGGATCCGGCCGCAGCACGTCGGCCATCGACGGCCCCAGCAGCCAGCCGAGGGCGAGGTAGACCATCGCGGCGGTCAACGGCAGCCGGCCGAGCAGCGTGCCCGCCAGCACCATCGTGACCAGCAGCACGCCGACGAAGATCGACCACTCGGGCCAGGTCATGATCGCTCCAGGCGCACGCGCGCGGGCCCCGCACGCACGCGGACGTCAGCCGTCGGTCGACAGCGCCTGCGGGCAGTGATGGGGCACCACGAGCCGCCCGTCCGCGTCCGGCACGGCCTCGATGACCACGCGCGGACGCAGCGCGTGCACGGCACCGAAGATCGTCGCGACGGCCACGTCGGCCGCGTCGCCGCCGGTGCCGAGGCGCACGAAGCCCCTCGGCACCGCAGTGCCGGGCGGCTCGAACAGGTACCAGCGCCCGGCGGGGCCGACCTCCAC
>CAZFET010000026.1:14965-19847 GCA_964517545.1 uncultured Burkholderiaceae bacterium | reverse complement strand
CGCGGTGGCGCGGCCGCCCGGCGCCGGCGCGCCGGGCTACGAGCTGTCGCGCCTGTCGTCGTTCTGCGGGCAGTGGATGCGCGCGAGCGGCTGGTACCCCGACCGTGTGCTGCGGCTCGTGCCGCGTGCACGCGCGCGCTTCTCCGACGACCGCGTGCACGAGCGCTTGCTGTTCGACGGCGAGCGCCGCGTGCTGCCGGGGCTGCTGCTCCACCACAGCATCCCCACGCTCGAAGCCGCGATCGACAAGATGAACCGCTACTCCAGCGGCCGCGCGCACGACCTGCTCGCGCAGGGCCGCAGGGGCGGGCTCGGCCGCGCCCTCTGGCACGGGTTCTGGGCCTTCGTGCGCACCTACGTGCTGCGCCGCGGCTTTCTCGACGGGCGCCTGGGCTTCGTGCTCGCGGTGAACAACGCCGAGGCTTCTTACTATCGTTACCTCAAGATGTGGCTCGTATCGCGCCCGCGCGGCGACGATGCGCGCTGAACTTTTCCGCCCGACCCGCCTCAGTTTCACGATGCCTCACAGAAGAACGATCCTGGTTGCCGCGGCCGGCGGGCTCTCGCTGCCCGCGCTCGGCCAGTTCCGCGTCGAGATTTCCGGCGTCGGCGCGACGCAGATCCCGGTGGCGGTGGCGCGCTTTCGCGACGAGGCCGCCGCGCCGCAGCCGGTGGGCGCGATCGTGCGCGCCGACCTCGAGCGCAGCGGGCTGATCCGCCCGATCGACGCGCCCGGCGACCTCGACGAGCGCTCGCAGCCGTCGATGAGCGAATGGCGCGGACGCGGCGCCGACGCGCTGGTGGCCGGTTCGGTCATGCGGCTGGCCGACGGCCGCTTCGACGTGCGCTACAAGCTGTGGGACGTGGTCAAGGGTGCCGACCTCGGCGGCCAGGCCTACGCGGTGACCGCGCCCGACCTGCGGCTGGCGGCGCACCGCATCGCCGACGCGGTGTACGAGAAGCTCACCGGCGAGAAGGGCGTGTTCTCCACGCGCATCTGCTACGTGAGCAAGGCGGCCAACCGCTACACCCTGCGCGTGACCGACGCCGACGGCGAAGGCGGGCAGGTCGCGCTCACGTCGCCCGAGCCGATCATCTCGCCGGCGTGGAGCCCGAGCGGCCGCGAGATCGCCTACGTGTCGTTCGAGAGCGGCAAGGCGGTCGTGTGGGTGCAGGAGGTCGCCAGCGGCGCGCGCAAGCCCATCGCCAACTTCCGCGGCAGCAACAGCGCGCCGGCCTGGAGCCCCGACGGGCAGCAGCTCGCGGTGACCCTGTCGCGCGAAGGCGGCTCGCAGCTGCACCTGATGGGCCGCGACGGCAACAACCTGCGCCGCCTCACGCAGTCGAGCGCCATCGACACCGAGCCCGCGTTCGCGCCGGACGGCAAGTCGATCTTCTTCGTGAGCGACCGCGGCGGCTCGCCGCAGATCTATCGCATGCCGCTGGCCGGCGGCGCGGCCGAGCGCGTGACCTTCAACGGCGGCTACAACATCAGCCCGGCGGTCAGCCCCGACGGCCGGCTGCTGGCCTACATCAACCGCAGCGGCAACGCGTTTCGCGTGAGCACGCTCGACCTCGCCACCGGCGCGGTGCAGACGCTCACCGACACGTCCGACGACGAGAGCCCGAGCTTCGCGCCGAACGGCCGGCTGCTGATCTACGCGACGCGCGGGCAGGGCCGCGACGTGTTGATGACCACCACCCTCGATGGCAAGATCAAGACGCGCCTGTTGTCGTCGGGGGCCGATGTGCGCGAGCCCGTCTGGGGCCCCTTCGGGCGCTGACGGGTCCTCGATGGACCGATGACCTCTAGGAGATGACAACGATGACGATCCTGTCCCGCAAGACGTTTGGAATGTTCCTCGCCGCGACCGTGCTGCTCGCTGGCTGCGGCTCGAGCGTGAAGCTCGACGACAAGGCCGCGCCGGTCGAGAGCCGCACCGGCAGCGCCGTCGGGCCGGGCGGCGGCGCGGGAGCGGCCGGCAGCAGCCAGTCGCAGGTGACCAGCGTCGACCTGACGAAGAGCGCCTCGGACGCCACGCTCGCGAAGACGATCTACTTCGACTTCGACAGCTTCGTCGTGAAGGACGAGTTCAAGCCCATCATCGAGCAGTACGCGAAGATGCTCACGGCCGATCGCAAGAAGCGACTCGTGATCGAGGGCCACACCGACGAGCGCGGCGGCCGCGAGTACAACCTCGCGCTCGGCCAGAAGCGGGCCGAGTCGGTGCAGCGCGCGCTGGTGCTGCTGGGCGTCACCGAGTCGCAGGTCGAGCCGGTGAGCTTCGGCGAGGAGCGTCCGGCCGCGCAAGGCAGCGACGAGTCGGCGTGGGCCAAGAACCGCCGCGCCGAGCTGATCCAGAAGTGAAGCGCGTCGTCGCCATCGCCCTGACGGGCGCCGCGCTCGCGTTCGGTGCGGCGCCCGCGCGCGCCGCGCTGTTCGAGGACGACGAGGCCCGCAAGGCCATCCTCGACCTGCGGCAGCGGCTGTCGCAGGCCGAGGAGCAGCACCGGCAGCAGAACGCGGCGCTGGCCGAGCAGGTGTCGCAACTGCGGCGCAGCCTGCTCGAGCTGAACAACGCGATCGAGGCGCTGCGCACCGAGCTCGCGAAGATGCGCGGCGCCGACGAGCAGCTCGCGCGCGACATCGCCGAGCTGCAGCGCAAGCAGAAGGACATCGTGCAGGGCGTCGACGAGCGCGTGCGCAAGCTCGAGCCGGTGAAGGTCACGCTCGACGGACGCGACTTCATGGCCGACCCCGAGGAGAAGCGCCAGTTCGACGAGGCCATGGCCCTGCTGCGCAACAGCGACTTCGCCGGCGCGGCCAACGCCTTCGCGGCCTTCGGCCGGCGCTACACGGCCAGCGGCTACTACGACGCCTCGCGTTTCTGGCTGGGCAACGCGCAGTACGGCAAGCGCGAGTACAAGGAGGCGATCGCCACCTTCCGCGCGTTCGTCACCGCGGCACCCGACCACCCGCGCGCACCCGAGGCGATGCTGGCCATCGCCAACTGCCAGATCGAGCTGAAGGACACGCGCAGGGCGCGCCGCACGCTCGACGAACTGCTCAAGACCTACCCCAAGAGCGAAGCCGCGCTCGCCGGCAAGGAGCGGCTGGCCTCGCTGCCGCGCGGCTGAGCTCGTTGCCGCGCGGCCGACCGTCCGCCGCTGCCTCGCCTGCCACGCCGCGCGCGCCCGGCTGCCGGTCGATCTTTCGAATGCGCGACGGCGACACCGTCCGTTCGGGCTCGGCCCGAAGGGTGATCGCTCGGCCCGAAGGGTGTTCGAGCTGTCGTCGACTCTGGAGCGCTCAATAGAATGGCGGCCATGTCATCCGTCGACGTCGCCGCGCTCACGACCCAGGTGCTGTGGGCGGCCTTCGCGCTCGCGGTCGCCTTCGGCGCGATCGCGCAGCGTACGCACTTCTGCACCATGGGCGCGGTGGCCGACATCGTGAACATGGGCGACTGGACGCGCATGCGCATGTGGGCGCTGGCGATCGGCGTGGCGATGCTCGGCTTCAACGCGATGGTCGCGCTCGGCTGGCTCGACGCCGGCAAGACCATCTACGCGCAGCCGAAGCTCACGTGGCTGTCGTCGGTGGTGGGCGGCCTGATGTTCGGCTTCGGCATGGTGCTGGCGTCGGGCTGCGGCAGCAAGACGCTCGTGCGCATCGGCGGCGGCAACCTGAAGTCGGTGGTCGTGTTCGTCGTGCTCGGGCTGAGTGCGTTCGCGACGCTCAAGGGCATCACCGGCGTCGCGCGCGTCGAGAGCGTCGATCGCGTGGCGGTCACCTTCGCGACGTCGCAGGACCTGCCGTCGCTGCTGGCCGGCGCCACCGGCGCGGGCAAGGGCACCCTGGCGCTCGTGCTCGGGCTGCTGATCGGCGGCGGGCTCGTCGCGTGGTCGCTCGCGCGTCGCGAAGGTCGCTCGGGCGACAACCTGCTGGCGGGCCTCGGCATCGGCGCCGTCGTCGCGGGCACGTGGTGGGTGTCGGGGCAACTCGGCCACCTGGCCGAGCACCCGGACACGCTGGAGGAGGTGTTCCTCGCGACGAACTCGCAGCGCATGGAGTCGCTGTCGTTCGTGGCGCCGATCGCGTACACGATCGACTGGCTCATGTTCTTCAGCGACAAGAGCAAGGTGCTGACGATCGGCATCGTCACCACCGTGGGCGTGGTCGTCGGCTCGGCCGCGTACGCGCTGGCCTCGGGCGGCTTTCGCTGGGAAGGCTTCCGCGACGCCGAGGACACGGCCAACCACCTGGTGGGCGGCGTGCTGATGGGCGTGGGCGGCGTCACCGCGCTCGGCTGCACGGTGGGCCAGGGCCTCTCGGGCGTGTCGACCCTGGCGCTCGGCAGCTTCATCGCGCTGGCCGGCATCGTGGCGGGCGCGGTGGCGGCGCTGCGCTACCAGATGTGGCGCCTCGAGCGCCTGGCCTGATCGCTGCGCAGTCCGATGCGCGCGACGGACGCCGACCTCGAGCGCCGCTTCGGCGGCCTGCGACGGCTGTCCGGCGACGCGGCCTACGCGCGGCTGCGCGCGTTGCGCGTGGCGGTGGTCGGCGTCGGGGGCGTCGGCTCGTGGGCCGCGGAAGCGCTGGCGCGCAGCGGTGTCGCGGCGCTCGCCTTGATCGATCTCGATCACGTCGCCGAGTCCAACGTCAACCGCCAGGTGCAGGCGCTCGGCGCAACGCTCGGTGCGGCCAAGGTGCTGGCGCTGCGCGAGCGCATCGCCGACATCCATCCGGCGTGCGAGGTCACGCCGGTCGAGGCGTTCGTCGACGAATCGAACTGGCCTGCGCTGCTGGGCGCGCCGGTGGACGTGGTGATCGACGCGTGCGACCAGGTGAAGCCCTCGTAGGCGTCGCGGAGATCGGCGT
>CAZFET010000026.1:13048-14955 GCA_964517545.1 uncultured Burkholderiaceae bacterium | reverse complement strand
GGCGGTGATGTCCGCGTTGGCGCTGCAAGCGCGCGTGCCGCTCGTCGTGGCCGGCGTCGCGGGCGGCAAGCGGCGCGCCGAGCGCGTGGAAGTGACCGACCTCGCCGACGCGACGCACGATCCGCTGCTCGCGTCGCTGCGCCAGCGCCTGCGCCGCGAGCACGGCGCGCCGCGTCGCGGATCGATCGGCATCACGTGCGTGTTCTCGCGCGAGGCGGTGTCGATGCCGCCCGGCGAGTGCGACGTCGACGGCACGCTCGGCTGCGCGGGCTACGGCTCGAGCGTCACCGTGACCGCGACCTTCGGCTTCGTCGCGGCCGCCGTCGCCATCGAGACGGCGTTGCGCGCGCCCGGCCCGGCGCAGCAGGAACCCGTTCGCGGCGCTGCTATACTTTCGCGCTCTGCGGACGGGTTGTTAGCTCAGTCGGTAGAGCAGCGGACTTTTAATCCGTTGGTCGCAGGTTCGAATCCTGCACAACCCACCACCGACCCGGTGGTGAGCGACACGAAGGGCTCTTAGCTCAGCTGGTAGAGCAGCGGACTCTTAATCCGTTGGTCGTAGGTTCGAATCCTACAGGGCCCACCACCTCCTTCGAGGTCCGACCCGAACACATGGGTGACGGACCGTACCCGAGACATGGGCGAGAAGCTCGGGCCGAACGGCTGTCCAAGGATTGAAGGGCACGCTGTTCCAGCTCGATGAAGCCCAGGCGGTCGTGCATGGAGCTGACCAGCCCGAGCCCTCGTCGACCTCCTCGATGCCCAGACGCCGACCGGCCGGCACGGTGGAGATCGACCTGACGCGCGCGCTGCCGGCGTCTCTGCAGTCGGTGCTGCCGGGCATCGGCGCGATCAAGATGGGGCTGAGCCACGAGGTCGGCGCTGAGGGCAGCCGCCATAGGCCTCTTCATGCTACTTCGCGTTCAAAGAGAGAGAAGAGGTGGCCGTGGTCGAGACGGTGCGCGAGCTGCTCGAGGCGACGATCACGTCGATCACACCGGCGGAAGCGGTCCGGGCGCGATGCGGCGCCCGGCTCGATGCGACCACGGCTCTACTGCTTCGACGGCGCCACCCCATAGCGCGCCCGATACGCGCGCCTGAAGTGCGACAGATCGCGAAACCCCGCGGCGAACGCCACCTGCTCGACCGTCTTGCCGTTCACGCCGCGCGCCAGCAGTTGCTCATGGCAGCGAACGAGCCGCGCCTCGCGCACCGCCTGCATCACCGACGTGCCGTGATCGTGGAACAGCTGGTGCAACGCCCGCACCGACATCGCGTTGCTGCGCGCGATCTGTTCGGGGCAAAGGTCCGGCGAGGCGAGGTGCGCCTCGATCCAGCACCGCACGCGCCATAGCGCCGGGCTGGGCGATCCCGGTTGCGCGACCACCTCGGCGTCGGGCGATGCGTCGCTGCCGCCGCACGCGAGCTTCAGCAGTTCGCCGAGTTGGCGCAGAAAGTCGACCGCCCGCGGCTCGGCGATCTCGTCGAGCCGCTGCGCCAGCATGCTGGCGTAGGCGCGCAGCACACCGGCGCCGGCGCTGGGGCCGGGCAGCCGCGCGCCGAGGTGGCGCTCGAACGGGGAGCCGCGCTGCGGCAGCAGCTCACGCGGGAGCTGGAAGCACAGCAGGTCGTAGTCGCTGCGCAGGTCGAACACGTAGTCGCGCGCGTTGTCGAACGCCAGCAGGTCGCCCGGCTGCAGCAGGGCGTGCCGACCGCAGTGGTCGACGGCCAGCGTGCCGCGCGCGATGACCAACAGCCCGAGCTCGTCGGCCTCGCCGCCGCGCACCTGCCCCCGCGTGCGCACGACGCGATTGGGCGACGATGCGATGTGCGAGCAGCGGACTCCGCCGTTGACCCGAGACTGCAGCACGCCGCGGAACGACGCCGACGGCACGCGCGCATCGTCG
>CAZFET010000026.1:8870-13038 GCA_964517545.1 uncultured Burkholderiaceae bacterium | reverse complement strand
GAAGAACGGCTCGAAGATCCGCTCCGCGTGCTCAGCCGGGCTGCCCGGGCCGTCGTCCTCGACGACGAGCTCCGCGAGCGCCGGGCGGGCCTCCGCCGCCGCATGGGCAACCACGACGCCGACGGCCCGCGCGCATCGTCGGCGTGGCAGTCGAGCCGGTAGTAGGTGTCGAACAGCGTCTGTCGCCAGCTCTCCAGGCGCTGTGCCGGCGCGATGCGGTCGGTGCGGAAATGCAGCTGCTCCATCGTGCACTCCTTCCAGGCCATCCGGCTTCGGGCGCCGGATGCCGATTCTTGCGCTGGCGGCCCGCTCGCCTGCGCTGCGGGCCCTGTGCGCCGGCGGGGCTGCCGCCTAAGCTCGACTCATCGCGCACGCACAGGAGACCGACATGCTGCAGACGCGGCTGACGCGACGCTACGCCGTCGACGTTCCGATTGTGCAGGCAGGCATGGCGTTCGTCGCCGGCCCACGGCTGGCCATTGCGGTGTGCCGCTCCGGCGGTATCGGCTCCCTCGGCGTCGGGCTGATGCCGCCGCCGGCGTTCGTGCCGGCCATCGCGACCATCCGCGAGGCCGTCGGCAAGTCGGCGTTCAACGCGAACCTGCTGACGCCGTTCGTCACCGACGAGGTCATCGCCGCGATGTGCGACGCCGCGCCGCCGGTCGTCTCGTTCCACTGGGGCCATCCGCAACGCCGCTGGATCGACCGCTTGACGGCGGCCGGTTGCAGCGTGTGGGAGCAAGTCGGAGGCGTCGAGGCGGCGCGCCGGGCGGCCGGCGACGGCATCGAACTGCTGATCGCGCAGGGCTCCGAGGCCGGTGGCCACAACTACGGCAGCCTGCCGACCTTCACGCTCGTGCCCGAGGTGGTCGACGCGGTCGGCGGCGCGCTGGTGCTGGCGGCCGGTGGCGTCAGCGACGGGCGCGGGCTGGCGGCGGCGCTGGCGCTGGGTGCCGACGGCGTGTGGGTCGGCACGCGCATGGTGGCCACTGCCGAGGCCGACGCGATGGTCGAGTACAAGCAAGCGCTGGTAAAGGCCAACGGCATCGACACCGTGCGCACCCACGTGTTCGGCCCCCAGTGGCCCGACTTCAACCCGATGCGCGTGCTGCGCACGCCGCTGGTCGACGCCTACCATCAACGCGTCGCCGAGATTCCGAAGGACACCAGCGGCGAGCCGATCTGCGCGCGGCTGCCGTTCTGTGGCCAGACGCTGGAGATGCATCGCTTCGATGCGTTCGTGCCGGCCGAGGGCACCACCGGCGATCCGCAGGAGATGCCGCTGCTGGCCGGCGAGGGGGTGGGACTGGTGCGCGAGATCGAGTCGGCCGGGGACGTGGTGCGTGCGATGGCGCGATCGGCGGCACAGGTGCTGGCGCGCCTCCAGACGCAAGCGGGCTGACCGGGGCACGAACGCAGAGAAGCCGTCACCGGCTCGGTGCGACCCTCCTCGGGTGCGGACCGAACTCTCGAGCGATCGCTTCGGGTCGACCCCTCCTGTACCACGAGGAAGATCGACTGCGCTCGCCTTCGAAGCCGTACCTCGAAGCTGCAGGCCGCGCGGGTGTCAGCGCATCAGGTCTCGCGCCAGACGGCGACGGCTCCGATGGCGTAGAGCAGCCCGAGCACGAGGCAGATGGCGGACGACACCAGCCAGAAGGTCGTGGAGTTCTGCGGGAACACCGGCCTGAGCAGCGGGAAGGCGACGGCCCGTGCCAGGCAGACGACGCTGATCGCCGCCAACACGAGGCCCGTGAACGGCAGCCTGCCGACCAGGCCTGCGCCGGAGAAGGCGTACAGGGACCACACCGACAGCATCGCGGCGATGGCGAGCGTGGCCAGCGTCGGCGCGGCCCTGCCGGCTTCGACCGCACGCGCCATGCGCTCGCCGGCGCCCATGAAGCGATAGGCCGCAGGCCCGATCGCGATGCAGGCGAGGTGAGCGATGGCGGCCAGCGCGCTCAGCGTCCCGACGGCCATCAAGGCCAGGGCGCCGTCGCTGAAGTCGCCGGGCAGCGAGAGGCTCATGACCATGCCGTTGCCCGTCGCGCCCGGGTGTGGCCGACGAGCCTGTTCATCCGTGACGGATCGCGGCTTCGATCGCCGCGACGTCGATCTTCTGCATCTGCATCATGGCGTCGAACGCGCGCTTGGCCTTGTCGCCGCCGGCGGCGAGCGCATCGGTCAGCACGCGCGGCGTGATCTGCCACGACACGCCCCACTTGTCCTTGCACCAGCCGCAGGCGCTTTCCTGGCCGCCGTTGCCGACGATCGCGTTCCAGTAGCGGTCGGTCTCTTCCTGATCGTTCGTCGCCACCTGGAACGAGAAGGCCTCGTTGGGCTTGAACAGGGGTCCGCCGTTCAGGCCGATGCACGGCAGGCCGAGCAGCGTGAAGTGCACGATCAGCACGTCGCCCGCCTTGCCCGACGGGAAGTCCGACGGCGCGCGTTGCACGGCGCCGACCTTGCTGTCGGGGAAGGTCTTCGCATAGAAGCGGGCGGCCTCTTCGGCGGCGCCGTCGTACCAGAGGCACAGGGTCAGGTCGGTCATGGTCGGTCTCCGTGGCAGGGTGGTCGGGAAGTTCGCGACAGTGTGGTCATGCGACGCTGGATGCGTCGACGACCTTCGAGGTCCATCGGCCGGTCGCGCTGCGGCTTGCAGTTCGGCGTCGAGGGTCGCGTCGCCTCGGGCCTCGTGCGCGACGCGCAGCAGGCGGGCGGCGATCGGCAGCGCGGCCATGCCCAGCAACAACGGCAGCAGCATCACGGGCACGGCGACCAGGAACACCGAGCCCCAGCCGAACCGCTCGATCGACAGGCCGCCCAGCAGCGGACCGAGCTCGTGGCGCAACGGTGTTCGAGTTCAACGGCATGTGCCTCGATGATGGCGATGGACGTGGGCCTGCGGGCACCGACGCGCGCTCCGCGCGGGCGGCGCGCCGACGGCCCACCCTCCCATGACGAACGACGGGGCGGGACTTCGACAAGTCGTCGATCAGCGGGGTTGCGCCGGTCCGTCCGGTGCCGTCAGGTAGCGGTCCCACCAGCCGGCCGCGGGTTCGACCTGCTCCACCACGTCGACCCACAGGCCCGCGGGGTCGCGGAACCCGAAGCGGCGCTGGCCGAAGGGCTCCACGGTCAACGGCAGTTCGGCGTGGCCACCGCTGGCGCTGAAGTGCTGCAGCGCCGCCGCGGCGTCGTCGACCTGCAGCTCGAAGCACAGGCCGGTGCCGCCGAAGACTTCGGGCCCCGGCGGTGCCGACGGATGATCCGGCGTCATGAACGCGATCGACAGCGAGCCGTCGGGCGTGGCGAGCCACGTGAACCAGGTGCTGTCGAAGCCCACCCGAAGGCCGAGGTGGCGCACCCAGAAGTCGCGGCAGGCGTCCTTGTGCGGCGTGACGATGATCGGGTAGCGGTCGGTGAATCGCACGGCAACTCCTGTGGCGGCGGGCAGAGGGTCGGGTTCATGACCGACACGCTGTCGGTCGACGCATCCTCTTCACAAACAGACTGTCTGTCAATTACCATCGAGATCATGGCCACGAACGAAGAACGGTCGGCGAACACGCGCGCCCGCCTGATCGCCACGGCGGGCGCGCTGTTCGCGCGCCACGGCTACGCCGCCACGCCCACCGAGGCGATCCTCGACGGCGCGGGCGTGCGCCGCGGCGCGCTGTACCACCACTTCGCGGACAAGGCGGCCCTGTTCGAGGCGGTGTGCCGGCACCTCGCCGTGCTGGCCGTGCCGGCCATCGAGGCGGCCACCGCGGCCGCGCGCGGACCGCTCGACGCGCTGGTGCGCGGCTCGATCGCGTGGATCGGCTTCGTCACGCACGACGACGCACGCCGCATCCTGCTGCTCGACGCGCCCACCGTGCTGGGCTGGGAACGCTGGCAGGCGCTGGACGACCGGCTGGCCGGCGAGGCGTTGCGGCAGGCGATCGAGCAAGCGCTGGCCGCCGGCGAACTGCACTTCGACGGCTCGGCCGAGCTGCTGACCACGCTGGCCAACGGCGCGCTGAACGCGCTGGCCTTGCGCGTGGGGCACGCCCGCCCGCCGTTGCCGCCGCGCGAGTGGCAACGCGCGGTGCGGGCCTTCTGGAGGGGTTTCGCGCGCGATCCGCTGGTGACGGCGGCCCGGACGCGATCCGCGAGGTTGTGGACG
>CAZFET010000026.1:0-8860 GCA_964517545.1 uncultured Burkholderiaceae bacterium | reverse complement strand
GGACGACGGGTGGGCGACCCGGGGACGACCCGGCCGCGGCGGCGCGACGGGCCATCGACTGCGCGCCGCGTCGTGGTTCCCGGCGGACGCCGCCATCGCGAAGCGGCTGCGACGCGGCGAAGACGGGGTCGAACTGGTCGACGCCGCCGCCGCGTGAGTGCGCAGCTGCGCGAGCGTCCGCGCCTCGCGACGGACGAGGGTTCGGGGCGTTGGCCCCACCGCCTCACGGCGGTTCGCTGTCGCGGCGCCCGGCGCTCAACCCTCGAAGGCGAACACCGTGTCGCGCCCCGAGGCCTTGGCCGTGTACATCGCGAGGTCGGCGCTGCGCAGCAGCCGCTCGGCGTCGCCTCCGGACGCCGACGACAGCGCGAAGCCGATCGACGCGCCCACCTGCAAGGTGAGCGCCTCGATCGTCATCGGCTGCGCCAGCGCGTCGAGCACGCGCCGCGCCAGGCCGAGCGCGGCATCGGCGTGAGCCGCGCGGAACTGCAGGATCGCGAACTCGTCGCCGCCCATGCGCGCCACCACGTCGGCGTCGCGCGCCGCCGCCCGCAGTCGCCGCGCCACGGTCGCGAGCACCTGGTCGCCCACCGCGTGGCCGTGGCGGTCGTTGATCGGCTTGAAGCGGTTGAGGTCGAGGAAGTGCACCGCGAAGCCCTCGCGCACGCGCTGCGGATCGCGCAGCGCCTCGGCCAGCCGTTCGCGGAACACGTCGCGCGTGGCCAGCGCGGTCAGCCCGTCGTGATGCGCGAGATGCCGGATGCGTTCTTCCTGCCGGCGCCGCTCGGTGATGTCGGTGTAGGTGCGCAGCACGCCGCCGCCCTCGACCGGCACGCTGTGCACCTCGATCACGCGGCCGTCGGCGCGACGCCGGTCGTACACGTGCGGCCGCTCGTCGATGCCGCCGGCACGGATGAAGGCCTGGACCTCCGGCGACGCGTTCGCGAAGTCGCCGCGCGAGCGCTGGAACGCGAGCACGTCCTCGAACCTCGGCTGGCCGGCCATCAGCGACTCGGGCAGCTCCAGCAGCTCCATCGCGCGCCGGTTGCACACCTCGACCGGGCGCGCGGCGTTGACCATCATGATCCCCTGCTCCCTGCGCTGCAAGGTGGCCTCGAGCAGCGCCGACTTGTGGCGCAGCTGCGCTTCGCTGTCGCGTGCGCGGCGCTCGGCGTCGGCCAGCCGTTCGTGCTGCGCCTTCAGCGCGCTGATGTCGACGTGCACGAACACCCGCCGCCCGTCGGGGCTGCGCTGCTCGGTCACGCGCACCCAGCGCCGGCGGGGCAGCGCGAGCTCGAAGGGCGCGCCGGTGTAGCGCGTCGGCCCCTGCAGCACGCCGAGTCCCGACTCGAACGCGGCCCGCTCGGCCGGCGCCTCGCCTTCCCACGCCGTGCCGTAGACGCCGGCGAGCGTGCTGCCCAGCGCGACGGTGCGCGACGGCAGCCGGTACAGCTCGACGAACGGCTCGTTGACCCACTGGATGCGCAGGTCGGCGTTGGTGACCATCAGTCCCACCGGCAGGTGGTCGAGCAAGGTGCCGTGATGCTCGTCCAGACCGTCGGCCACGCCGGCCACCACCGGCGGCGCCGCGAACTGCGCGCCGGGCTCCTCGGCGCGCCAGGTGCGCAGCCGGCCGATGCCCGGCATCGGCAGCGACGCCGCGTGCAGGCGCCGCCCGTGATGTTCGAAGCTGAACGGCCGCGTCTGCGCGCGGTTGCGCGCGATGCCCTCCTCGACGAAGCGCTCCAGCGAGGCACGCTCCGCGCCGCGCAGCCGCACGTCGTAGAAGCGGCGCAGGTTCTCGCGGTACGGCTCGCCGGCATGGATGCGATCGGCGTGCTCGGGAAAGAAGTGCAGGAACGTGCGGTTCCACAGCACGCTGCGATCGTCCTCGTCGAGCACGTAGACCGCGAGGCCGAGCCCGTCCAGGGCCTCGGCCACCGCTCTCAGGCTGCTCAGCGCGGCATCGGGGGGCGACATCGACTGCAACGGCAACGGCGGGACTGCCGGCGGTCATGGTAGGCGCGGCCGGCGCGCCGGATCACCGGGAAAGCCGGGCTTGCGCGCAGCAGTTCGGCCGGTTCCACGGCCCGACGTGCCGCGCGTCCGGAGGCTGCATCGGGCCTGGAGGCCTCAGCGGGTCCGAGGCGCGTCGATCGCCGCGGCCAGCCAGGTGCCGGCGTCGCGGAACGGCTGCGACGACCGGTGCACCCTGCACAGGATGTAGCTGCCCTCGATCGCGGCGAGCACTGCCTGGGCCATGGCGCGCGTACGCCGCGCATCGCCCAGGTCCAGGTGGAACGCGATCAGCGTGGCCCAGTCGTCGAGCGCGGCCGCCAGCACGGCGCGCAGCGGGTCGGTCTCGTCGTCGAGGTCGAGGCATACCGTGCAGACCGCGCGGCTGCGCCGGAACCCGCCCTCCTCGACCCGCCGCGCGAACGCGTCGAACAGCGAGCGCACTTTGGCGGCGGGGTCGTCGCGCGACGACAACGCCGCATCGATGAAGGCGTGCACGCCTGCGGCGTAGCTGTCGAGTGCCTGCGCGGCGATCTGCAGCTTGCCCGCCGGAAAGAAGTGGTAGACGGAGCCCTTGGGGGCCCCGCTCGCCCGGACGATCTCGTTGATGCCGGCGCCGCCGAGGCCGGAGCCACGCATCAGGTCGATCGCCGCCTCGATCATGCGATCGCGGCTGGCGGCTCCCGCGCGGGGAGGGCGGACAGGGTCGGTCATCTTGACTCTCCAACTAGACCAGTCTATATATTATTGACGGCCTCGCGTTCCCGGGGCACGGGAGATCGCGATGAGCACGTCAGCCGGTCGGGTGCGCGAGCAGGTCAGCGACGCCGAATGGCGGCTGCGCGTCGACCTCGCCGCGTGCTACCGCCTCGTCGCCCTGTTCGGCTGGGACGACCTGATCTTCACTCACATCTCGGCGCGCGTGCCGGGCCCGGAGCACCACTTCCTGATCAATCCCTACGGGCTGATGTTCCAGGAGGTCACGGCGTCGAACCTGGTCAAGGTCGACCTGCAGGGCCGCAAGATGCTGGACTCGCCGCACGACGTCAATCCCGCCGGCTTCACCATCCACAGTGCCGTCCACGCGGCACGCGACGACGCCGCCTGCGTGCTGCACGTGCACAGCGTCAACGGTGTCGCCGTGTCGGCGCAGGAGGAGGGGCTGCTGCCGTTGTCGCAGCACTCCATCTTCGTGCTGGTGTCGCTGGCGTACCACGACTACGAGGGTGTCGCGCTCGAAGACGACGAGAAGCCGCGGCTCGTGCGCGACCTGGGCGCGCGGCGCTTCCTGATGCTGCGCAATCACGGGCTGCTGACGGTCGGCCGCTCCGTGGCCGAGGCCTTCGTGGCGATGTACTTCTTCGAGACGGCCTGCATGATCCAGGTGCGCGCCCTCGGGGGCGGGCGGCCTGTGCGACGCATCGGCGAGGCCATCGTCGCCGGTGCCGACCGGCAGTGGGACACCGTGACGCGCGGCGCGGGCGGCGGGCTCGCCTGGCCGGCCCTGCTGCGCCGGCTCGACGCCTCCGGGTCGCGCGCCGCCCCCGGGCGGGCGGCCCGGCGGGGCCGCCCCGGGGCGTGCAGCCCTGCGGGGTCGCCCCGCGGCGTGCGTCCGCGCGTCCGGTTTCAACTGAAATCCGGCCGGCCGTGTCGAATCGCCGCGCGCTGCTTCGTCGCGTGTACAACGCAGCCCTCGCCCGCGACGAGCGTCACTGCCCCCGGGCCCCGAACGACATGCACCCGACCGCACACGACACCGCCGCCACGCCGCCGCCGAAGGCCACCCGCCGCGAATGGATCGGCCTGGCCGTCATCGCGCTGCCGTGCCTCGTGTACGCGATGGACCTCACGGTGCTCAACCTCGCGCTGCCGGCGATCAGCGCCGACCTGAAGCCGTCGGCGTCGCAGATGCTGTGGATCATCGACATCTACGGCTTCCTCGTCGCCGGCTTCCTGATCACGATGGGCACCCTGGGCGACCGCATCGGGCGGCGCAAGCTGCTGCTCATCGGCGCGGCGGCGTTCGCGGCGGCCTCGGTGATCGCGGCGTTCTCGCGCAGCGCCGAGATGCTGGTGGCGATGCGCGCGCTGCTCGGCGTGGCCGGCGCCACGCTCGCGCCGTCGACCATGTCGCTCATCCGGAACATGTTCCACGACCCGCACGAGCGGCAGTTCGCGATCGGCGTGTGGATCGCCGCGTTCTCGGTCGGCAGCGCCATCGGGCCGCTGGTGGGCGGCGTGATGCTGCAGTTCTTCTGGTGGGGCTCGGCCTTCCTCGTCGCGGTGCCGGTGATGGTGCTGCTGCTCGCGCTCGGGCCGGGCCTGCTGCCGGAGTACCGCGACCCGAACGCCGGGCGCATCGACCCGGCGAGCGTCGCGCTGTCGCTCGCCGCGGTGCTGGCCACGATCTACGGCTTCAAGCAGATCGCCGAGCACGGGTTCGCGTGGACGCCGGCGCTGCTCGTGCTGGCCGGCGTGGCGGTCGGGACGGCGTTCGTGCGCCGGCAGTCGCGCCTCGCGTATCCGCTGCTGGACATGACGCTGTTCCGCCAGCCGAGGTTCAGCGGCGCGATCGCCGCCTATGCGCTGTCGTGCCTCGCGATGTTCGGCGTGTACATCTTCATCGCGCAGTACCTGCAGCTGGTGCTCGGGCTCACGCCGCTCGAGGCCGGCGTCGCGACGGTGCCGTGGTCGCTGTGCTTCGTGTTCGGCTCGCTCTACGCGCCGCGGCTGGCGCGGCGCTGGCCGCCGGTGTCGATCCTGCTGTGGGGGCTGGTGGTGTCGGCCGCGGGCTTCGGCCTGCTCGTGTTCGCCGACGGGCGCTTCGCGCTCGCCGTGCTGGTGGCCGCCACCGTCGTGATGAGCCTCGGCATGGCGCCGGTCATCACCATCGTCAACGAGATGATCATCACCGCCGCGCCGCCGGAGCGCGCGGGTGCCGCGTCGGCGGTGTCCGAGACCAGCGCGGAGTTCAGCGGCGCGATGGGCATCGCGATCTTCGGCAGCCTGGGCGGCATGCTGTACCGGCACGGCCTCGCCGGCTCGATGCCGCCCGGCGTCGCGCCCGAGGCCGCGTCCGCGGCGCACGCGACCATCGGCGGTGCGCTGGCGGTCGCGCAGTCCATCGGCGGCGCCACCGGCGAGGCGCTGCTGGCCGCCGCGCGGGCGGCGTTCACCGACGCGCTGCAGTTCACGACGCTCGTGTGCGGCGCGCTCGTGCTGCTGGCCGCCGCGCTGAGCGCGCGCATCCTGCGGCGCGACGTGTCGGGCGACGCCTCCGGCGGCACCTCGGCCGCGGCCGGCGCCGCGTCGCCCGGCGCCTGAGGCGCGTGGCGCGGCCCGCGAAGGGCCGAACAGGCGCGCATTCCTCCGCCACTTCGCGCGCGGCCGTGCCTCAAGGCCGGCGCGCCGCGGGGCTCAAGTCGTAACGAAGAGCTGCTGTTCGGTGTTCAAGCGTGACGGGATGAAGTGGACCGCCGCGGCGGTGATCGGCCTGGGCGTCGGCGTGCCGGCCTGGTCGGCGGAGACGCCCGCCACCTTGGCCGGCGTCAAGGTGGTCGGCGCCGAGGAGGTGAAGAGGCTGCTCGACGCCGGCGTGCCGGTGATCGACACGCGCGTGGCGGCCGAGTACGCCGAGAAGACGATCAAGGGCGCCAAGAGCGTGCCCTACAAGGAAAAGAGCGTGAAGGAGCCGGGCTTCGACGCGAGCAAGGACGAGTTCGACCTGTCCAGGCTGCCGGCCGACAAGGGCGCGCCGGTGGTGATGTTCTGCAATGCCGGCGAGTGCTGGAAGAGCTACAAGGCCTCCGCGGTGGCGGTCAAGGCCGGCTGGACCAAGGTGCACTGGTTCCGCGGCGGCATGCCGGAGTGGACCGCCAAGGGCCTGCCCACGCAGTGAGCGCAGCCGTCGCCGCGCGACGCCGCACCGGGAGGTCTCCATGAAGTGGCAGTTGTCGATGAGGGGCCGCCTCGCGGCCCTGGCCGGCCTCGCCTTGCTGGGCATCTGCGCCCTCGCGGGCGTGGCGATCGGGTCGAACCACGTCAACCAGCGCGCGCTCGCGTCGCTGTACGAGGACGACATGGACACGCTGGTGCGCTTGCAGCGGGTCGAGAACGTGCTGCTGGAGGTGCGCTTCCGCGCCGCCGGCGTGCTGCTCGAACAGCTGCCGGTGCCGGGCTCGCTCAATCACCTGCGCGACGCGCGCCGGACGATCGCCGAGCAATGGAGCGTGCTGCAGCCGCACGCGGCGAAGGTGTTCACCGACGGCGAGGCGCGCGAGGCCTTCGGCCAGCTGCAGCGGCGCTGGCCCTTGATCGACGCGACGCTCGGCAAGCTCGAGCGGGGCTACGCGGCCAAGGACACGAAGGCGCTCACCGCCGTCCTCGAGGACGACTGGGCCGCGCTGCACGCCGGCGCCGTGAAGCCGCTGCAGGCGCTGATCCCGATCACGCAGAAGCGCGCCGAGACGGCCTACGCCGAGGCCGGCGCGAGCAGCCGGCGCCTGCTGGCGCTGGGCATCGTCGGCGGCCTGCTGTGCCTCGTCGGGCTCGCCGTGGTCGCATGGCTCACGTCGCGCTCGCTGCTCGCGCCGCTGCGCGAGGTGGAGCTCGCGATGGACCGCATCGCCGGCGGCGATCTCGCCGCGCCGCTGCCGGCGCACCGCGCCGACGAGCTCGGCCGCATGATCGGCGCGCTGGCGTCGATGCAGCAGCGGCTGCGCTCGCTCGTCGGCGAGGTGCGGCAGTCGGCCGAGAGCATCCAGGTCGCGTCGCACGAAGTGGCCACCGGCAACCACGACCTGAGCCAGCGCACCGAGCAGACCGCGAGCAGCCTGCAGCAGACGGCCAGCTCGATGGAGCAGCTCACCGGCACCGTGCGCCAGTCGGCCGACGCGGCGCGCCAGGCCAACCAGCTCGCGTCGTCGGCGGCGGCGGTCGCGCAGCGCGGCGGCGAGGTGGTGTCGCAGGTGGTCGCCACGATGGACGGCATCAACGCGTCGTCGCGGAAGATCTCCGAGATCATCGGCGTGATCGACGGCATCGCGTTCCAGACCAACATCCTCGCGCTCAACGCCGCCGTCGAGGCCGCGCGCGCGGGCGAGCAGGGCCGCGGCTTCGCGGTGGTGGCCGGCGAGGTGCGCAACCTCGCGCAGCGCAGCGCCGAGGCCGCGCGCGAGATCAAGGCGCTGATCGGCGGCAGCGTCGAGAAGGTCGACGCAGGCTCGCGCCTCGTGGCCGCGGCCGGCGAGACGATGAACGAGATCGTCGGCTCGGTGCGGCGCGTCACCGACATCATCGGCGAGATCACCGCGGCGGCCACCGAGCAGTCGCAGGGCATCGGCGAGGTCAACACCGCGGTGAACCGGCTCGACCGCATGACGCAGCAGAACGCCGCGCTGGTGGAACAGTCGGCCGCGGCGGCCGCGAGCCTGAAGGAACAGGCGCTGCGTCTCACGCAGGTGGTGGGCGCGTTCCGCCTGCAGGCGGCAGCCTGACGGGCAGGGCGGCCCTGCGCCGCCCGGCGAGAGTCGGCGCCGCTACGACGGCAGGAAGTCGACCGGCCAGCTGCGCGCGAGCAGCTTGCTCTCGAGCTCGGCCGCCTTCAGCTCGCTGGAGATGATGCGGATCGCCGCGACCTCGCCCGACGGCGCGATCTTCAGCTCGAGCACCACCTTGCCTTGCAGCGACGGGTCCTCGCGCAGCGCGCGGTTGTAGATCGCGTAGATCGCGCCCTTGTTGCGCTCGAACACGAGCTTGATTTCCTCGATCGAGCGCGAGGCCTTGCCGCTGCCGCCCTTGGTGAGCGTGCCGCCCTTGCCGGCACCGCCGCCGTGGCCCGCGCCGTCGCCGCGCCCGCCGGCGCCGAGCCCGCCGCCGGGGCCGCCGCCCCCGCCGCCGCCGATCACGCCCTCGACCACCGTCGTCGCACGGCCCGCGAGGCCGCCGCCGCCGGTGTCGCGGCTGTACGCCGCGGTGTTGATGCCGCCGGAGCCGCTGGTCGCGTTCGACGTGATCAGCGCGCGCGTCGGGATGCCGGGCTCGGTGCCGGCGCCGACGCCGACGCCCGTGCCCGTGCCGATGCCCTTGCCGGGCTTGATGTCCTGGTTGAGCTGCACCGCGACCGGCGCGTGCTGCAGCTGCGCCAGCTCCTGCTTCATCGCGAGCAGGCCGACGCCGGCGGCCTTGCGGCGCGCCGAGTCGAGGTTCTCGCCCGGCGGCCTGTTGGGCTGCGGGTTGCGCGCCTCGGGCACGGCCGCCGAGCGGATGGGCTCCTTCGGCTTCGGCGCCTCGGGCGACGCATCGGGCTTCGTGCTCTGCGGCTGCGGCACGGTCTCGCGCGGCACCACCACGGGCGGCTTGGGCGGCGGCGGCTGGTCGCGCTCGAGCACGAGCTTGGCCAGGCGCGGCGGCAGCTCGGGCGCCGTGGCGCGGTCGACCTGCGGGCGCGGCAGCAGCAAGAAGGCGAGGCAGAACAGCGCGCTCGCGACCAGCACGCGCCGCAGGATGCGCCGGAAGCGCGCCTCGTCCTCGGGCGTCGGCGCCCACGGCAGCACGTTCGCGCGGAAGGAGATCGCGGCGGCGCTCATGACGCGTACTTCCGCGTGACGGCGAAGGACACGTCGCTGTAGTTCGCGCGCGCGGCGGTGACCATCACCTTGCGCAGCAGCTGGTACGGGATGTCCTTGTCGCCCATGATCGTGACCGTGCGCGCCTGGTTCTGGCTGTCGCTGCGCAGCACCTGGCGGCTCGCGTGCACGTCGAGCTCGGCCTTCAGCGGCGCGATCAGGTCACCTTGCACGCCCATCGCCTCGGCCACCGACGAGACCTTGCGGCCCTCGACCCG
>CAZFET010000025.1:9705-19982 GCA_964517545.1 uncultured Burkholderiaceae bacterium | reverse complement strand
CTTCACCGGCGGCGCGCCTGCCGGCGCCATCGCCGAACTGGCGGCGGCCGGCGGCGGCATCGAGCTCGTGCCGATCGACGGACCGCAGGCCGACGGCATCCGTCAGGCCAGCCCGTTCTTCGCGCCCGACGTGATCGCGGCCGACACCTACAAGGGCGTGGGTGCCGTCAAGACCCTGGCGGTGGGCGCGCAGTGGGTCACCAGCGACAAGGCCGACGCCAACACGGTGTACGAGATCACCAAGGCGCTGTTCAGCGACGCCGCGCAGAAGACGCTCGCGGCCGGTCACGCCAAGGGCAAGTTCATCACGAAGGAGAACGCGGTCAGGGGCGCGGGCATCCCGTTCCATCCGGGCGCCGAGCGCTTCTACAAGGAAGCGGGCGTCCTGAAGTAGGGCGCCGCGCCCGCCGCCGGCCCACGCACGCTTGAGCGCGACCGCACTCGACGAGCGCCAGCTCCAGGCGCTCGAGGAGAAGTTCGACCCGGAGATGCGCTTCCGGCCGATCGTGCCGCCGGCGTCGACCCTGGTGCGCGCGCTGCTGATCGCGCTCAGCGTCTTCCACTACTACACCGCCGGGTTCGGCCTGCTGCGCGAGACCACGCACCGCGGGGTGCATCTGGCGTTCGTGCTCGGGCTGATCTTCCTGGTCTTCGCGTGGCGGCGGCCCGACGCCGAACGGGCTCGCCCGTCCGCGTGGCACTCGCCCGGCGGCCTGCCGCTCGTCGACTGGCTGTTCGCCGCGGCCATCGCGCTGGCGGTGCTCTACATCCCGTGGATCTTCGACGACCTCGCGTTCCGCGTCGGCAACCCGACGACCCTGGACGTGGCGATGGGCTCGGTGCTCATCGTGCTGCTGCTCGAGGCCACGCGGCGCAGCATGGGCTGGCCGCTGCCGTTCATCGCGATCGTGTTCATGGCGTACGCGCTGGCCGGCCCGGTCTTCCCGGGCCTGCTGAAGCACGCGGGCGCGTCGTGGAGCCAGCTGGTCAACCACCAGTACCTCACCAGCCAGGGCATCTACGGCGTGGCGGTGGGTGTCGTCGCGACCTACGTCTTTCACTTCGTGCTGTTCGGCGTGCTGGCCACGCGCATCGGCCTCGGGCAGCTGTTCCTCGACATCGCCTCGAGCATCGCGGGGCGCTACGCCGGCGGGCCGGCCAAGGTCAGCGTGTTCGGCTCGGCGATGTTCGGCATGTTGTCGGGCTCGTCGGTGGCCAACGCGGTGACCGTGGGCTCGCTGACCATCCCCGCGATGATCCGCGTGGGCTACAAGCGCGAGTTCGCGGGCGCCGTCGAGGCGGCGTCGTCCACCGGCGGGCAGATCACGCCGCCGGTGCTCGGCGCGGCGGCGTTCCTGATGATCGAGTTCCTGTCGGTGCCGTACCAGACGATCATCGCCGCCGCCGCGATCCCGGCCTTCATGCACTTCTTCGGCGTGTTCATGCAGGTGCACTTCGAGGCCAAGCGCTTCGGGCTGCGCGGCCTGACCGAAGAGGAGATGCCGAGGCTGCGGCAGTCGCTGCGCGAACGCTGGCCGACCCTGATCCCGCTGGCGCTGCTGATCGGCATCCTGGTCACGGGGCGCACGCCGTACCTCGCGGCCTTCATGGGCATCAGCTCGTGCGCGATCGTCGGGGTCACGACGGCGGTGCGCGGCAACACGGCGAGGCACTGGCTGCTGCTGGCCGCGCTGCACGCGCTGCTGCTCGTGCTGGCCTTCGGCGGCCTGCAGAGCGACGCGCTGCGGGCCGGGCTGTTCGTCGCCACCGTGGTGGCCACGCCGTTCGCGCTGAAGGTGCTGCGCATCGAAGGCCGCATCCGCCTGCCGGTGCTGGTGGAGGCTTTCGAGACCGGCGCCAAGTACGCGCTGGCCGTGGGCGCGGCGGCGGCCACGGTGGGCATCGTGATCGGCGTGGTCACCCTGACCGGCGTCGGCTTCAAGCTCAGCACGATCATCACCGGCGCGGCCGGCGCGGTGGCCTCCGGCGTCGCGCAGTGGCTGCCCGCGGCGCTGGCCGACACCCGGTCGCTGACCCTGCTGGTCGCGCTCGCGATGACCGGTGTCGTCTGCATCCTGCTCGGCTGCGGCATTCCGACCACCGCCAACTACATCATCATGGTCACGGTGGCCGCGCCCACCTTGGTGCTGCTGGGCGTGGAGCCGCTGGTGGCGCACTTCTTCGTCTTCTACTACGGCGTGCTGGCCGACATCACGCCGCCGGTGGCGCTGGCGGCGTACGCCGCGGCGGGCATGGCCGGCAGCGATCCGTTCAAGACCGGCAACACGGCGTTCCGGCTGGGCATGGCCAAGGCGCTGGTGCCGTTCGTGTTCGTGTTCTCGCCGTCGCTGCTGCTGGTGGCCAAGGGCTTCACGTGGGGCGACTTCGCGCTCACCTTCGTCGGCTGCCTCGTCGGCATCACGGTGCTGGCCGCGGCGCTGTCGAAGTTCTTCCTGGTCGAGCTGCGGCGCTGGGAGCAGCTCGTGTGCGTGGCCGCGGCGCTGCTGCTGATCGCGCCCGGCCTGACACCCACCGTGCTGGGTGCGGCCATGGTGCTGCCGATGCTCGTGCGGCAGGTCGCCGCGTGGCGGCGCCTGCAGCCGCCCCGACCGGCCTGAGCACGCCGCGCCGGTGGCATTCGCTCAGCGGAAGCGGTCGACCCCCAGACCGTCGAGCGCCGACGGCGCGGCGCGGCCGGCGATCGCGTCGGCCAGCAGGCGGGCCGACCCGCACGCCAGCGCCCAGCCGCTGGAGCCGTGACCGAGGTTGAGCCACACCCCCTGCGCACCGCTCGCGCCGATGACCGGGGGGCCGTCGGGCAACATGGGGCGCGCGCCTTTCCACTGCTGCGCCTGCTCGAGCGCGGCGACCCCCGGAAACCAGTCGTGCAGCACCTTGTACAAGGTGTCGAGCGCGCGCGGATCGAAGCGGTCGGCGCGGCCGCCGAGTTCGGCGCTGCCGGCCACGCGAAGCCGTTGCCCGATGCGGCTGATCGCGACCTTGTAGCGCTCGTCCATCAGCGCCGAACGCGGACCGGCGTCGGGGTGGGCCTCGAGGTGGCGCAGCGGCAGCGTCACCGAGTAGCCCCACACCGGCGCCATCGGCACGCGCACGCGCAGCGGCCGCAGCAGCGCGAGCGAGCCGAGCGCGGCGCAGAGCACGACCGCATCGAACTCGTCGCTCGCCTCGGCGCCGGCTGCGGCGCGCCGAGCGTGCCCGGCGCCCGCGTCGTCGGACCCGGGGCCCGCGGACGAGACATCGGGCGCGACCGATGCGCGCCACCTCACGCGCGGCCGAGCGCCGGGCGCGATGGCCTTCACCTCGGCGCCGAGGCGGAACTCGGCGCCGAGCTTCTGCGCCTCGGCACGCAGCAGATGCGCGAACTGGCGGCAGTTGCCGACCTCGTCGTCGGGCAGGTGCACGCCGGCCAGCAGCGGCGTCTCGGGGTGGAGTCCGGGCTCGAGGCGCCGGCACTGCCCGGCGTCGACCAGCGAGAAGTGCAGGCCCAGCTCGGCGAGCATCGACAGCCCGGGCCGCGCGAGCGCGAGGTCGGACTTGTCGCGCAGCAGGACGAGGTAGCCGTCGGCGCGCTCGTAGTCGAGCTGCAGCTCGCGCACGATCCAGTGCAGCCGCTCGCGGCTCGCCTGCGCGAGCCCGAGCATGCGGGCGCGATTCGTGCGATAGGCGGTGTCCGAGCAGGCGCGCCACCAGCGCCACATCCAGCCGACGGTGCGCGGGCCGAGGCGCGCGCCCACGCGCACCGGCGCGTGCGACGCGAACAGGTACTTCATCACCTTGCCGGGCATGCCCGGCGCGGCCCACGGCGTGACGTAGCCCGGCGCGACCACGCCCGCGTTGGCGAAGCTCGTCTCGGCCGCGACCGTGTCGTGCCGCTCGAACACCGTGACGCGATGGCCGTCGTGCGCCAGCTCCCACGCGGTGGTGACGCCGACGATACCGGCGCCGACGATCGCGACCTTCACGCGCCGCGCCCTTCGGCCAGCGCGGCCTCGACGCGCAAGGCGGCATCGAGCAGCGCGTCGTCGCGGCCGCGCGTGGTGAACAGCATCAGCCCGACCGGCCACTCGTCCGGCGCGTGGCAGGGCAGCGAGATCGCGCAGCCGTCGAGCTGGTTCACCACCGACGGATTGCGCAGCATCGCGACATTGGTCTTCGCGAACAGATCGCCGTCGGCGTCGAGCGGCGCGATCGGTGGCGCCACCATCGGCACGGTCGGGCAGATCACGGCATCGAAGCCTTCGAGCGACGCCGCCATGCGCGCCTGCCAGTCGCGGCGCAGCGCGAGCAGGTCGAGGTAGTCGGCCGCCGAGAGCGCTTCGCCGCGGCGGATGCGCGCGAGCACCCGCGGGTCGTAGGCGGCGCCGCGTTCGGCCAGGCGTCCGCGATGCCAGGCCCAGGCCTCGGCGGCGACGATGCCGGCCAGCGACTGCGTGGCCGACGTGTCGCGCAGGCCGTCGAGCGTCGCGTCGTCGATCGTGACGCCGGCACTGCGCAAGGTCGCCAGCGCTCGTTCGAACGCGCGCGCCACCGGGGCCTCGAGGCCGTCGAGCAGCACGTGGCGCGGCAGCGCCAAGCGCAGCGCCTTCAGCGGCCGGCCCGGCAGCGCCACGCGCCGCGCCGCGAGCACCTCGTGCAGCAGCACGGCGTCGCGCACCGAGCGCGTGATGGCGCAACTCGTGTCGAGCGACGTCGACAACGGGACGGTGCCGTCCAGCGGCGTGAGCGCCTGCGTGTTCTTGAAGCCCACCAGCCCGCACAGCGCGGCCGGGATGCGGATCGAGCCGCCGGTGTCTGAGCCGAGCGCGGCCCACGCCGCGCCGGCGGCCACCGACACCGCGCCGCCGGAGGTCGAGCCGCCGGGGATGCGCGGCTGCCCGTCGAGTCGGGCGGTGGCCGGGTTGGCCGGCGTGCCGTGGTGCGGATTCAGACCGAGGCCCGAGAACGCGAACTCGGTGAGGTTGGTGTGGCCGATCAGCGCTGCGCCGGCGGCGCGCAGCCGGGCCACGGCGCTGCAGTCGGCGGCTGCCGCAGGCGCGTCGGCCATCGAGGCCGACGCGGCCGTCGTCGGTGCGCCGCGCACGGCGAACAGGTCCTTGACGCTGATCGACAGTCCGGCCAGCGGGCCCGGCGAGCGGCCGGCGGCGCGCGCCGCGTCGGCCGCGGCCGCCGTGGTGCGGGACTCGTCGGCGAAGTCGCGCACGAAGGCGTGGCGGCACTGCGGCGAGCGCAGCGCCTCGAGCGAGGCATCCATCGCGGCCGTGGCCGAGGTTTCGCCGCGCACGATGGCCGAGGCAAGCGCGCTCAGGTCGGTGGCCGGATCGGGGCTGCGCTGCCCCGTGGGCGGTGCGCGGTCAGAGGAGGGCGGGCACATGCCGCGTGATAGAATTTCGAGGTTTTCCCGCGGCAACGAGGCCCTTTTCGTCGCGGCGGGCGAACGAATCGCGAACCGGCTGCCGACAGGTGTCGCGGCTGTCCGAACGGGCAGCGCGATGTGCGCCGGATTCTAGAACCAACCTTCGGAGTCTCATTCCATGCCCGTGTCGATGCGCGAGATGCTGGAAGCCGGTGTCCATTTCGGCCACCAGACGCGCTTCTGGAACCCGCGGATGGCCCCGTTCATCTTCGGCCATCGCAACAAGATCCACATCATCAACCTCGAGAAGACGCTGCCCGCGTTCGAGGACGCCCTGAAGTTCGTGCGCCAGCTGGCCAGCCGCCGCGGCACGAGCCTGATGGGGGGCACCAAGCGCCGGGCGCGCGAGGTCATCGCGCAGGAAGCCCGCCGCGGCGGCATGCCCTCCGTCGTCCAGCGCTGGCTGGGCGGCATGCTCACCAACTTCAAGACGGTCAAGGGCTCGCTGAAGAAGCTCAAGGAGATGCAGGCCACCAAGGAGGCCGGCATCGAGGCCATGATCAAGAAGGAAGCACTGATGTTCGACCGCGAGCTGGCCAAGCTCGAGAAGGACATCGGCGGCATCCAGGACATGAACGCGCTGCCCGACGCGCTGTTCGTCATCGACGTCGGCTACCACAAGATCGCCGTGGCCGAGGCCAACAAGCTCGGCATTCCGGTGATCGGCGTGGTGGACACCAACCACTCGCCCGAGGGCATCGACTACGTGATCCCCGGCAACGACGACTCGGCCAAGGCCGTGGCGCTGTACGCGCGCGCGGTGGCCGATGCCGTGCTGGAAGGCAAGGCCAACGCCGTCGCCGACGTCGTGCAGGCCGCCGCCGGCGGCGACGAGTTCGTCGAGGTCGAAGCCGGCGCCTGAGCCCCGGCGCGAGTTCCCACGAAAGGGGCTGCCAGGCCCCTTTTTTCCTACCGGAGAAGATATGCCCGCAATCACCGCCAGCATGGTCGCCGAGCTGCGCGCCAAGACCGATGCGCCGATGATGGAGTGCAAGAAGGCGCTGACCGAAGCCGACGGCGACATGGCCCGCGCCGAGGAGATCCTGCGCGTCAAGCTCGGCAACAAGGCCAGCAAGGCCGCCAGCCGCATCGCCGCCGAAGGCGTGGTCGCCGCGTCGGTCGACGGCACGACCGGCGCGCTGGTCGAGATCAACTGCGAGACCGACTTCGTCTCGAAGAACGACTCGTTCCTCACGTTCGCGAAGTCCGTCGCCGCGCTGGTGGCGAAGAACGCCCCGGCCGACTTGGCCGCGCTGTCGGCGCTGCCGCTGCAGCAAGACGGCTTCGGCCCCACGGTCGAAGACGTGCGCAAGGGCCTGATCGGCAAGATCGGCGAGAACATGTCGATCCGCCGCTTCAGGCGCTACGCCGGCGGTGGCCGGCTGGCCAGCTACCTGCACGGCACGCGCATCGGCGTGATGGTCGAGTTCGACGGCGACGAGGTGGCCGCCAAGGACGTGGCCATGCACGTGGCCGCGATGAAGCCGGTGTCGCTGTCGACGGCCGACGTGCCGGCCGAGCTCATCGCGCGCGAGCGCAGCATCGCCGAGCAGAAGGCCGCCGAGTCCGGCAAGCCGGCCGACATCGTCGCGAAGATGGTCGAGGGCTCGGTGCAGAAGTACCTCAAGGAGGTGTCGCTGCTGGCCCAGCCGTTCGTCAAGAACGACAAGCAGACCGTCGAGCAGATGCTCAAGGCGGCCGGCACCACCGTGCGTTCGTTCACCCTGTACGTGGTGGGCGAGGGCATCGAGAAGAAGCAGGACGACTTCGCGGCCGAAGTGGCCGCGCAGGTGGCCGCCGCGCGCGGCCAGTGACGCGCCGGGCAGGGGAAGGCGCAGCGCCTTCCCCTACACTGCGGAGCCATCGCCGATCCCCCGACGCCACCGAATGACCACCGCGTACAAGCGCATCCTGCTCAAGCTCTCGGGCGAGGCCCTGATGGGCGACGACGCCTACGGCATCAACCGCGCCACGATCGTGCGCATCGTGCGCGAGGTGCAGGAGGTCACGCAGCTCGGCTGCGAGGTGGCGGTGGTGATCGGCGGCGGCAACATCTTCCGCGGCGTGGCCGGCGGCTCGGTCGGCATGGACCGCGCGACCGCCGACTACATGGGCATGCTGGCCACGGTGATGAACTCGCTGGCGCTGGCCGACACCATGCGCCAGGAGGGCATGACCGCCCGCGTGATGAGCGCCATCGCGATCGAGCAGGTGGTCGAGCCCTACGTGCGGCCCAAGGCGCTGCAGTACCTCGAGGAAGGCAAGGTGGTGGTGTTCGCCGCGGGCACCGGCAACCCCTTCTTCACCACCGACACGGCCGCCGCGCTGCGCGGCGCCGAGATCGGCGCCGAGATCGTGCTCAAGGCCACCAAGGTCGACGGCGTGTACACCGCCGACCCCAAGAAGGACCCGACCGCCACCCGCTACTCGAAGGTCAGCTTCGACGAGGCGATCGTGCGCAACCTGCAGGTGCTCGACGCCACCGCGTTCGCGCTGTGCCGCGACCAGAAGCTGCCGATCAAGGTGTTCTCGATCTTCAAGCCCGGCGCGCTCAAGCGCGTGGTGATGGGCGAGGACGAGGGCACGCTCGTGCATGTCTGAACGAGGACCGTCATGACCATCGCCGACATCAAGAAGAACGCCGAGGCGCGGATGCATAAGTCCGTCGAGGCGCTCAAGACCGAGCTGCAGAAGATCCGCACCGGCCGCGCGCATCCGGGCCTGCTCGACCAGGTGCACGTCGAGTACTACGGCTCGATGGTGCCGATCTCGCAGGTGGCCAACGTGAGCCTGCTCGACGCGCGCACGATCAGCGTCCAGCCCTGGGAGAAGGGCATGGGCGCCAAGATCGAGAAGGCCATCCGCGAGAGCGACCTCGGCCTCAACCCGAGCGCGCAGGGCGACTTGCTGCGCGTGCCGATGCCGCCGCTGACCGAAGAACGCCGCAAGGAGCTCACGAAGGTCGTGCGCCATGCCGGCGAGGAAGCCAAGATCGCCGCGCGCAACGTCCGGCGCGACGCCAACGAGCACCTGAAGAAGCTGCTGAAGGACAAGCAGGTCGCCGAGGACGACGAGCGCCGCGCCCAGGACGAGGTGCAGAAGCTGACCGACCGCACCATCGCCGAGATCGACCGTCTGGTGCACGCCAAGGAAGGCGAGATCCTCGCGGTCTGAGCGCGTCCGCCGCATCGTCATCGTGAGCCAGCAACCGTCCATTCCCCGGCACGTCGCGATCGTGATGGACGGCAACGGCCGCTGGGCGAGCCGCCGCTTCATGCCGCGCTTCTTCGGCCACAAGCAAGGCGTCGATGCGCTGGTGCGCACGGTGCAGGCCTGCGCCGACCGCGGCATCGAGTACCTCACGGTGTTCGCGTTCTCGTCGGAGAACTGGCGCCGCCCGACCGAGGAGGTCTCCGGGCTGATGGGGCTGGTGCTGGTGGCGGTGTCGAAGTACCTCACCAAGCTGGCCAGCGAGGGCGTGCGCATCCGCATCGTCGGCGACCGCTCGGCCGTCTCCGACAAGGTGCGCGCCGCGTGGGACCAGGCCGAGGCGGCCACCGCGCACAACACGCGCATCACCCTGTCGGTCGCCTTCAACTACGGCGGCCGCTGGGACATCGTGCAGGCCTGCCGGCGCGCCATGGCCGACGGCATCGCGCCGGAGCGCCTGAGCGAGTCCACGCTGGCGGGCTACATGGCGATGGCCTACGCGCCCGACCCCGACCTGTTCATCCGCACCGGCGGCGAGGTGCGCATCAGCAACTTCCTGCTGTGGCAGGTGGCGTACTCGGAGCTCGTGTTCTCCGACTGCCTGTGGCCCGACTTCGGCGAGGCCGAGCTCGACGCGGCGATCGCCGCGTTCCAGGGCCGCGACCGGCGCTTCGGCGGCGTCAAGCCCGCGCGCAACGCGATCTCGGCCGGAGCCTGAGCCATGCTGCGCCAGCGCGTGATCACGGCAGTCGTGCTGCTGGCGCTGCTGCTGCCCGCGATGTTCGCGCCGGCGCCGTGGCCGTTCGCGCTGCTGACGCTCGTGCTGATCGGCGCGGCCGGGTGGGAGTGGGGCCGCCTCAACGCCGCCGGCGGTGCCGGCTCGGTGATCGTCGGGCTGGTCGTGGCCGGTGCCTGCGGCGCCGCCTTCGCGCTCGGCTGGGCCACGCAGGCGCCGCCGCTCGCGTGGTGGCTGGCGATGCTCGTCTGGGTGCTGGGCGGCAGCTTCGCGCTGCGCGCCGGCCCGACCGGCTGGCCGCACCTGCCGCCCGCGCTGCGCATCGTGCTCGGTGCGCTGGCGCTGTTCGTCGCGTGGCTCGCGCTCGCGCAGGCGCGCGGCATCGGGCTGAACTTCCTGCTGTCGGTGTTCGCGCTGGTGTGGGTGGCCGACATCGCGGCGTACTTCGGCGGCCGCGCGTTCGGCCGCCGCAATCTCGCGCCGTCCATCAGCCCGGGCAAGAGCTGGGAAGGCGTCTGGAGCGGCATGGCCGGCGTGCTGCTGCTGGCGGCGATCTGGATCGGCGTCGAGCGTGGCGCCGCGCTCGACTCGCCCAGCCTGTACCTGCACCTGCTGACGCAGCTCGGCGCGGTGGCGCTGGTGCTCGCGCTGCTGTTCCTCTCGGCCATGAGCGTGGTGGGCGACCTGGTGGAGTCGCTGGTCAAGCGCGCGGCCGGCATGAAGGATTCCAGCGGCCTGCTGCCCGGCCACGGCGGCGTGCTCGACCGCGTCGACGCGCTGCTGCCGGTGTTTCCCCTGTCGCTCGCACTGGCGACCCTGCGTTGAAGCCGACATGAGCAAGCCGCTGCGCCTCGCTGGCCTGGGCTCCACCGGCGCCGTCGGCACCAGCACGCCGGA
>CAZFET010000025.1:5034-9695 GCA_964517545.1 uncultured Burkholderiaceae bacterium | reverse complement strand
CCCCGAACGCTTCGAGGTCGTCGCGCTCAGCGCGATGAGCCGCGTCGACGAGTTCGGCGCGCAGTGCCTGCGCTGGAAGCCGCGCTACGCGGTGATGCCCGACGCCGCCGCGGCGCGCCGGCTGCGCACGCGCCTGGCCGGGCAGGGCCTTCGCACCGAGGTGCTCGACGGGGCGGGGGCGCTGTCGGACATGGCCGCGCACCCCGACGTCGATGCCGTCATGGCCGCCATCGTCGGCGCGGCCGGCCTGGAGCCCTGCCTCGCCGCCGCCCGCGCGGGCAAGCGACTGCTGCTGGCCAACAAGGAGGCGCTGGTGGTCGGCGGCGCGCTGCTCATGCAGGCCGTGCGCGACGGCGGCGCGACCCTGCTGCCGATCGACAGCGAGCACTCGGCCATCTTCCAGTGCCTGCCCGAGGACCGCGGCGCGTGGGCCCGCTGCGTGGACCACATCGTGCTCACCGCGTCGGGCGGGCCGTTTCGCACGCGCGAGCCGGCGACGCTCGCGGCGATCACGCCCGACGAGGCCTGCGCGCATCCGAACTTCGTGATGGGCCGCAAGATCTCGGTCGACTCGGCCACGATGATGAACAAGGCGCTCGAGGTGATCGAGGCGAAGTGGCTGTTCGACCTCGCGCCCGAGCAGGTGCGGGTGGTCATCCATCCGCAGCAGATCATCCACTCGATGGTGGTGTGCCGCGACGCGTCGGTGCTGGCGCAGCTCGGCACGCCCGACATGCGCGTGCCCATCGCCTACGGGCTCGCGTTCCCCGAGCGCATCGAGTCCGGCGCGGGCCGGCTCGACTTCGGCTCGCTGGCCGCGCTCACCTTCGAGGAGCCCGACCTGCAGCGCTACCCCGGGCTCGCGCTGGCGTGGCGCACCTTGTCGGCGCCGGTGGGCTCGACCGCGGTGCTGAACGCGGCCAACGAGGTGGCGGTGGCAGCCTTCCTCGCCGGAACCATCGGCTTCACCGCGATTCACAAGGTCAACGCCGACACGCTGGAGCACGTCGCGCCGACGCGCGACGAGGGCGCCTCGGTCGAGGGCCTGCTCGCGCTGGACGCGCGCGCGCGGGAGCACGCCGGGCGCGTCGTGAAGGGCATCGCCGTATGATCACCACCGTCCTCGCCTTCCTGCTCACGCTCGGCGTGCTGATCGTGATCCACGAGTACGGCCACTACCGCGTGGCCGTCGCGTGCGGCGTGAAGGTGCTGCGTTTCTCGGTCGGCTTCGGCCGCGTGCTGTGGCGCCGCCAGCGCGGCGACACCGAGTTCGTCGTCTCCGCGTTGCCGCTCGGCGGCTACGTGAGGATGCTCGACGAGCGCGAAGGCCCCGTCGCGCCGCACGAGCGCGATCGCGCGTTCAACAACAAGCCGCTCGGCCAGCGCGCCGCGATCGTCGCGGCCGGTCCGATCGCCAACCTGCTGCTGGCCGTCGCGCTGTACGCCGGCGCCAACTGGATCGGCGTCAGCGAGCCGAAGGCGCTGCTCGGCGCGCCGCCGGCGGGAAGCCTGGCCGAACGCGCGGGGCTCGCCGCCGGCGACTGGGTGCGCGCGATCTCCACCGACGGCGACGAGTGGACCGACCTGCGCTCGATGACCGACCTGCGCTGGCAGATCACGCAGTCGGTGCTGCGCGGCGAGCGCGTGCGGCTGATGGTCACCGACGCGCAAGGCCAGCGCCAGCGCACGGTCACCGTGCCGCTCGAGACGCTCGACGCCGGCGAGATCGACGCGCGCATGATGCGGCGCATCGGCCTCGGCTCGGCCTACAGCGAGCCGGTGCTGGGCGACGTGCGGGCCGGCGGCGCGGCAGCCGCGGCCGGGCTGCGCAAGGGCGACCGCGTGCTCGCGATCGACGGCGTGGCGGTCGGCGACGCGGCCCAGCTGCGCGAGCGCATCCGCGCGGCGGGCGCCGACGGCGCGGCGCGCACGATGGTCTGGCGCGTGCAGCGCGAGGGCCGTTCGATCGAGCTCGAGGTCACGCCGTCGGTGGTGGGCGAGGGCGAGGCGCGCGTCGGCCGCATCGAGGCCTACGTCGGCGGGCCGCCGCAGATGGTGACGGTGCGCTACGGCGTGGTCGAGGGCCTGGCGAAGGCGGCCGAACGCACCTGGGAAGTCTCGGTGCTCACCTTGCGCATGCTCGGCCGCATGCTCATCGGCGAGGCCTCGCTGAAGAACCTGTCCGGCCCGCTGACCATCGCCGACTACGCGGGCCAGTCGGTGCAGCTGGGGCTGGCGTACTACCTCGGCTTCCTCGCGCTGGTGAGCGTGAGCCTCGGGGTGCTGAACCTGCTGCCGCTGCCGATGCTCGATGGCGGACACCTCATGTATTATCTTTTCGAGGGAGTGACGGGGCGTCCCGTCTCGACGTTGTGGCTCGAACGGCTGCAACGTGGCGGCATCGCGATCCTGCTGCTGATGATGTCCGTCGCCCTGTACAACGACGTGGCCCGCCTGCTGGGCCTGTTCTGACACCTCCCCCGCATGCCAGCCGTCCGACGCATCCTTCGCCTGCGCCCGTCCGTCCTGTCCCTCGCACTCGCCGCCGCGCTGCAGGCTGCGCCGGCCTGGGCCGTCGAGCCGTTCACCCTGAAGGACATCCGCATCGAGGGCCTGCAGCGCGCCGACGCGGGCACGGTGTTCGGTGCGCTGCCGTTTCGCATCGGCGAGCAGTACACCGACGAGAAGGGCGCCGCCGCGCTGCGCGCGCTGTTCGCCACCGGCCTGTTCAAGGACGTGCGCATCGACATCGACGGCGACGTCGTGGTGGTCGTCGTCGAAGAGCGGCCGATCATCGCCAACGTGTCCTTCGTCGGGCTCAAGGAGTTCGACAAGGACGTGCTGCTCAAGTCGCTGAAGGACGCCGGGCTCGGCGAGGGCCAGCCGTACGACCGCGCGCTGATCGACCGCGCCGAGCAGGAGATCAAGCGCCAGTACCTGACGCGCAGCCTCTACGGCGCCGAGGTGGTGACCACCGTGACGCCGATCGAGCGCAATCGCGTCAACGTCACGTTCACGATGAACGAGGGCGACGCCGCGCGCATCGGCGAGATCCGCATCATCGGCAACAAGGCGTTCTCCGAGGGCACCCTGCTCGGGCTGCTGGAGCAGTCCACGACCGGCTGGCTGTCGTGGTACACGAAGAACGACCGCTACTCGCGCAACAAGCTCAACGCCGACCTCGAGACCCTGCGCTCGTACTACCTGAACCGCGGCTACCTCGAGTTCAACGTCGAGAGCGCGCAGGTCACGATCTCGCCGGACAAGCAGAGCATCTCGATCACGATCACGATCAGCGAGGGCCAGCCCTACGTCGTGACGGCGGTGCGGCTCGAAGGCGAGTACCTCGGCAAGGAAGAGGAGTTCAAGAGCCTCGTGCGCATCCGTCCCGGCGAGGCCTACCGCGCCGAGGACGTGGCCGCCACGGTGCGCGCCTTCGCCGAGCGCTTCGGCACCTACGGCTACGCGTTCGCACGCATCGACCCCCGCCCCGACATCGATCGCTCGACGGGGCAGGTCAACGTCACGCTGGCGGCCGACCCGCAGCGGCGCGTGTACGTGCGCCGCATCCTCGTGGCCGGCAACACGCGCACGCGCGACGAGGTGATCCGCCGCGAGTTCCGCCAGTTCGAGTCGGCCTGGTACGACGGCCAGCGCATCAAGCTCTCGCGCGACCGCGTCGACCGGCTCGGCTACTTCAAGGACGTCTCGATCGAGACCAACGAGGTGCCGAACTCGCCGGACCAGGTCGACCTGGTCATCAACGTCGAGGAGAAGCCCACCGGCAACCTGCTGCTGGGCGCGGGCTACTCCAGCGCCGACAAGCTCTCGTTCACCGCGTCGATCAAGCAGGAGAACGTGTTCGGCACCGGCAACTACCTCGGCATCGAACTGAACACGAGCAAGAGCAACCGCACGCTGGTGCTGTCGACGGTGGACCCGTACTTCACGATCGACGGCGTGTCGCGCTCGCTCGACGTCTTCTACCGCACGGTCAAGCCCATCAACAGCCAGGGCGAGGAGTACGAACTCGTCACGCCGGGCGCGTCGATCCGCTTCGGCGTGCCGTTCACCGAGACCGACACGGTGTTCTTCGGCATCGGCTTCGAGCGCACCGAGATCAAGGGCGAGACGGCGCTGCCGAACAACTACTTCCTGTACCGCGAGCAGTTCGGCGCGCGCAGCAACTCCTTCCCGCTGACCATCGGCTGGGCGCGCGACGAGCGCGACAGCGTGCTCGTGCCGACGACCGGCAGCTACAAGCGCGTCAACGTGGAGTGGGGCGTGGGCGGCGACACGCGCTACGTGCGCACCAACCTGCAGTACCAGCACTACCTGCCCATCACCAACCGCTTCACGCTCGGCCTGAACGCCGAGCTCGGCTGGGGCAAGGGCCTGTCGGGCAAGCCGTACCCCATCTTCAAGAACTTCTACGGCGGCGGCCTCGGCTCGGTGCGCGCGTTCGACCAGGGCTCGCTCGGCCCGGTCGACGTGACCGGCGCCTACCTCGGCGGCACCAAGCGGCTGAACCTCAACGCCGAGCTGTACCTGCCGGTGCCGGGCACCGGCAACGACCGCACCTTGCGCTGGTTCGGCTACATGGACGCCGGCAACGTGTGGGGCGAGTTCGACAAGGTCGAGGCCAATTCGCTGCGCGCGTC
>CAZFET010000025.1:0-5024 GCA_964517545.1 uncultured Burkholderiaceae bacterium | reverse complement strand
CGGGCCTGGGCCTGAGCTGGGTGTCGCCGGTGGGCCCTCTGAAGATCAGCTGGGGCACGCCGATCCGCAAACAGCCCGGCGATAGAATCCAGAAACTGCAATTCCAGATCGGGACCGCGTTCTGATGAAGACGATGAAGGCCATGGCCGCGGCAGTGGCGCTCGCAGCGGTGTCGTTCGCCGCACAGGCGCAGGAACTCAAGATCGGCTACGTCAACTCCGATCGCGTGCTGCGCGAGGCCACGCCCGCGAAGGCCGCGCAGGCCAAGCTCGAGGCCGAGTTCGGCAAGCGCGAGAAGGACCTCAACGACATGGCGCAGCGCCTGAAGGCCGCGTCCGACAAGCTCGAGAAGGAAGCGCCGACCTTGTCGGAGTCCGAGCGCACGCGCCGTCAGCGCGAACTCGTCGCGCAGGACCGCGAGTTCCAGCGCAAGCGCCGCGAGTTCCAGGAAGACCTGAACCAGCGCAAGAACGAGGAACTCGCCGCGGTGGTGGAGCGCGCCAACAAGGTCATCAAGCAGATCTTCGAGCAGGAGAAGTACGACCTCATCCTGCAGGAGGTGGTGTTCGCGGGTCCGCGCGTCGACATCACGAAGAAGGTGATCGACGCGCTGAACGCCGGCAAGTGAGCCGGCGCGGGCCGTGACGCGGTTGCGGCTCGCGGACGTGGTCGCCGCGCTCGGCGGCGACCTGGTCGGCGACCCCGACGTCGCGATCGACCGGCTCGGCCCGCTCGAGGGCGCGACCCCCGGCACGCTGAGCTTCCTGTCGAATCCGCGCTATCGCGCGCAGCTGGCGCAGTCGCGCGCCGGTGCCGTGATCGTCGCCGAGTCCGAGCGCGAGCTCGCGGCCGCCCGCGGCGCCGCGATCGTCACGACCGATCCCTACCTGTACTTCGCGCGCCTGACGCAGTGGTGGGCGCAGCGCACGCGGCGCGCGCCCGAGCCCGGCGTGCACCCGACCGCGTGGATCGATCGCAGCGCGACGCTCGGCATCGACGTCCACGTCGGGCCGTTCGCGGTGATCGGCGCCGGTGCGCAGGTCGGCGACGGCGCGGTGATCGGCGCGCACGCGGTCGTCGGGCCGCTCGCGCGCGTCGGACGCGGCACGCGGCTGGCCGCGCGCGCGACGCTCGGCGACGGCTGCGTCATCGGCGAGCGCGGCATCGTGCACTCCGGTGCGGTGATCGGCGCCGACGGCTTCGGCTTCGCGCCGCACGAAGGTCGCTGGGTGAAGATCGAGCAGCTCGGCGCGGTGCGCATCGGCGACGACGTCGAGATCGGCGCCAACACCTGCATCGACCGCGGCGCGCTCGACGACACCGTCGTCGGCGACGGCGTGAAGCTCGACAACCTGATCCAGATCGGCCACAACGTGCGCATCGGCGCGCACACCGCGATGGCCGGCTGCGTGGGCGTCGCCGGCAGCGCCAGCATCGGCGCGCACTGCACGGTCGGCGGCGGCGCCGTGATCCTCGGCCACCTGAGCATCGTCGACCACGTGCACGTGTCGGCCGCGACGGTGGTCACGCGCTCGATCCACCAGCCGGGGCAGTACAGCGGCGTGTTCCCGTTCGACGACAATGCCGCCTGGGAAAAGAACGCGGCCACCCTGAAGCAGCTGCACGCGCTGCGCGAACGGCTGCGCGCCCTCGAGAAGAAGTGATGGACATCCACCAGATCCTGAAGAAGCTGCCGCACCGCTACCCGATCCTGCTGGTCGACCGCGTGCTGGAGCTCGAGGCGGGCAAGCGCATCCGCGCGATCAAGAACGTCACGATCAACGAGCCGTTCTTCGTCGGCCACTTTCCGCATCGGCCCGTGATGCCCGGCGTGCTGATGCTCGAGGCGCTGGCGCAGGCCGCGGCCATCCTCAGCTTCGAGACGCTCGGCACGGCGCCCGACGACAACACCGTGTACTACTTCGCCGCCATCGACGAGGCGCGCTTCAAGCGCCCGGTCGAACCCGGCGACCAGCTCGTGCTGGACGTGAGCCTCGACCGCATGAAGGCGGGCATCTTCAAGTTCACGGGCCAGGCGACGGTGGCCGGCGAGGTGGTCGCCGAGGGACTGCTCACCTGCACGATGCGCAAGCTCGCCTGAGGCCGATGGCGCAGATCCACCCCACCGCCGTCGTCGACCCGAAGGCCGAGATCGCCGCCACGGCGAGCGTCGGGCCGTACACCGTGATCGGCCCGCACGTGCGCGTGGGCGAGGGCACGTCGATCGGCCCGCACTGCGTGGTCGACGGCCACACGACGATCGGCCGCGACAACCGCATCCACGCCTACGCGTCGATCGGCGGCCCGCCGCAGGACAAGAAGTACGCCGGCGAGCCCACGCGGCTCGTGATCGGCGACCGCAACACCATCCGCGAGTTCGTCACCTTCAACACCGGCACCGCGCAGGACGAAGGCGTCACGGTGCTGGGCGACGACAACTGGATCATGGCCTACGTGCACCTCGCGCACGACTGCCGCGTGGGCGACCGCACGATCCTCGCCAACAATGCGCAGCTCGCCGGGCACGTGCACGTGGGCGACTGGGCGATCCTCGGCGGCTTCACCTGCGTGCACCAGTTCTGCCGCATCGGTGCGCACGCGATGACCGGCCTCGGCACCGTGCTCGGCCAGGACCTGCCGCCGTTCGTGATGGCCACCGGCAATCCGGCGGCCGCCCACGGCATCAACGCCGAGGGGCTGAAGCGCCGCGGCTTCTCGGCCGCGCGCATCGGCGCCGTCAAGGCCATGCATCGCGCGCTGTACCGCAAGGGGCTGACACTGGCCGACGCACGCGCCGAGATCGACTCGCTGCGCGAGGCCGCGCCCGAGGCGGCCGAGGACGTGGCGCTGATGCTCCGCTTCCTCGACGCCGCCGCGCGCGGCATCGTGCGCTGAGGCCATGCCTGCCGGCGCGCCGCGTCTGGCGATGGTCGCCGGCGAGGCGTCCGGCGACCTGCTGGCCGGCCTGCTGCTCGGCGGCCTGAAGGCGCGCTGGCCCGCGCTCGCCGCGCACGGCATCGGCGGGCCGCGCATGGCCGAGCACGGCTTCGAGGCCTGGTGGCCGCACCACAAGCTCGCGGTGCGCGGCTACGTCGAGGTGCTGCGCCACTACCGCGAGATCGTCGGCATCCGCGACGCGCTGGCCACGCGGCTGCTGGCCGGGCGGCCCGACGTGTTCATCGGCGTGGACGCACCGGACTTCAACCTCGCGCTCGAGGCGCGGCTCAAGCGCGCGGGCATCAGGACGGTCCACTTCGTGTGCCCGTCGGTGTGGGCGTGGCGCGGCCGACGCACGAAGAAGCTCGCCGAGAGCGCCGACCACGTGCTGTGCCTGTTCCCGTTCGAGCCGCCGCTGCTGCAGCGCCACGGCGTGCCGGCCAGCTACGTCGGCCATCCGCTGGCCGACGCGATCCCGCTCGAGCCGCCGCGCGCCGCCGCGCGCAGTGCGCTCGGCCTGCGGCCGATCGACACGGTGGGCGCGCTGCCGCCCGGCAGCCGCACGAGCGAGATCGACTGCATCGCGCCGCGCTTCGCGCGCGCCGCACGGCTGATGCAGCGCCAGCGCCCGGAGCTGCGCTTTGTGCTGCCGGTGGCGCCGGGCCTGCGCGAGCGCGTGGCGCCGATGGTCGAGCGCGAGTCGGGCGGCGCCGACATCCGGCTGGTCGACGGCCGCTCGCACGAGGTGCTGGCCGCCTGCGACGTGACCCTGATCGCCAGCGGCACCGCCACGCTGGAGGCCATGCTGTTCAAGCGCCCGATGGTGATCGCCTACGCGATGCATCCGCTGAGCTGGCAGCTCATGAAGCGCATGAAGTACCAGCCCTGGGTCGGCCTGCCCAACATCCTGAGCGAGGCCTTCGTCGTGCCCGAGCTGCTGCAGGGCGACGCCACGCCCGAGGCGCTGGCGCGCGAGACCTTGCGCTGGCTCGACGAACCCGCGCGCGCCGCCTCGCTGGCGGCGCGCTTCACCGAACTCCACCTGCTGCTGCGCCGCGACACCGCGCGCACCGCGACCGATGCCATCGAAGCGCTTCTTGCGCGCTGAACAGGCGCCGCTGCCGTTCGACGCCGGCCCGCTGCTGGTGGCCGGCGTCGACGAGGCCGGCCGCGGCCCGCTGGCCGGCCCCGTGGTGGCCGCCGCCGTGATCCTCGACGACCTGCGCCCGATCCGCGGGCTGGCCGACTCCAAGGCCTTGTCGGCGGCGCGCCGCGAGGCGCTGGCCGAGCAGATCCGTGCGCATGCGCTGTGCTGCGCGGTGGCCCAGGCCAGCGTCGAGGAGATCGACCGCCTGAACATCCTGCAGGCGACGATGCTGGCCATGCGCCGCGCCGTCGAGGCGCTGCGCCTGAAGCCCGGCAAGGTGCTGGTCGACGGCAACCGGCTGCCCGCGCTGGGCGTGCGCGCCGAGGCCATCGTCAAGGGCGACGCGAAGGTGGCGGCGATCTCGGCGGCGTCCATCCTCGCCAAGGTGCACCGCGACCGGCTGTGCATGCAGCTGCACGAGGCCTGGCCGCACTACGGCTTCGCCGAGCACAAGGGCTACCCGACGCCGGAGCACCTGGCCGCGCTGCGCGCGCACGGCGCCTGCGCGGCGCACCGCCGCAGCTTCGGGCCGGTGCGCGACGCGCTCGGCGCCGCCGTCGTCGACCGTGTCGCCGCGCGAGCCGCGGCCGGGCCGGCGCGATGACGACCAGCGGCCCGGTGCGCGTGAGCGCGCGCGACAACCCGCTGCTGGTCAAGCTGCGTCGCATCGCGCGCGATCCGGCGGCCTATCGCAGGATCGGTGCGGTGTGGCTCGAAGGCGACCACCTGTGCCGCGCGCTGCGCGCGCGCGGCGGCGTTCCGGCGCAGGCCGTGTACGCCGAATCGGGCTGGGCCGACCCGCAGCTGCGCGCGCTGGCCTCGGGCCTGCCGCGCGTCGTGCTCGTGCCCGACGCGCTGTTCGCGCAGCTGAGCGCGCTGGAGTCGCCCGCGCGCATGGGTTTCGTGCTCGACCACCCGGACAGCGCGACGCTCGAGCCGC